>URYW01000001.1 GCA_900552145.1 uncultured Collinsella sp.
TCGATGTCTGCCCGGATGCGACACATCTGGTGTGTCCATCCTCGCAGTATCCGGTTCTCAAGGTGCACGCCCCGCGGTCCATCCGGTTCCACCGGGCCGCGCGGCAAGGAGATATATTGCCAGACCGGAGGGGCGCCGCGGGCGGGAATCTGGGCGTACACATTTCCTACACATCTTGTGATCCGACTAACGTTTGCCAGCCGTTAACTACCGCTCGCCGAGCATCTCTTTATATAAGGCAGTCTCATGGTTAAAGCGGATACGTCCCCCTAGCTAAAGCACAGCCAGCATCGAGCAACTCATCGCGTTCTTCCACCGAGAACCCCTCGGCGTAGACGCGCACCACTGGTTCGGTCCCACTAGGACGGACCAGCAGCCACGTGTCATCCTCGAATGCCAAACGCAAGCCATCCATATGACTAACGTTTTGCGGCACCTTGCCACAAATCGACTTGGGGTTTACGCCCGGCAGCAGGGTTCGTAACGTTTCGGCATCTTCGGCCTCAAGGCGTAAATCGCGTCGACCGTAACTCGTCTTACCAAAACTGTCCTCGAGTTGGTCGACCAGAACGCCCAAAGGCGCGTCCGTCTTTGCCATAAGCTCACACAGAATTAGACAGGCGAGGATTCCATCGCGCTCGGGCATATGCGCGGCGATGCCGATACCACCGGCTTCTTCACCGCCTATGAGGACGCCGCCCTTCTTCATCTCTGCCGCTATATATTTGAAACCGACCGGTTTGACGGTCACGCGGCAGCCAAGCGCCTCGGCAATGCGACGCACGAGCGTCGAGCACGAAAGATTGACGACGACGCGCCCCTCCAAATTACGAAATTGAACCAAGTCGCCCAAAACGAGCGCCATGATCTGATGCGGATGTATATATCTGCCGCGCTCGTCAACCGCGCCGATACGGTCGGCGTCGCCGTCGGTCACCAGGCCAGCGCAAGCTCCGTCCTCGATAACCGTGCGCTCGCAAGCGTCCACCCAAGGCTCAACGGGGTCGGGGCAGATATCTTCTTGGTCAGACGCCTGCCCGGCGTGAATCTCGTGCACCTCAACGCCAAGCTCGCGCAGCAAATCGGCTAGATAGCCCTGGGCTGCGCCGCCCATGGGATCGACAACCACGCGCAGGTGCGCGGCGCGGATGGCTTCGGCATCGACAAACGATGCCACCGCCTGCATATAGTCAGGAATGATATCCGCGGTGCGATATTGCCCCTCGATCCCCATTGGCTCGGGAGCCACGGTCTCTTCGAGCTCTTCGATGACATCCTGGTTGGCGGTCGAGCCGTCACCCATGCGAATCTTGAGGCACAGATAACCCTGCGGATGATGGGACCCCGTCACCATGAGCGCGCCGCACGCCTCACCGTCATAAGCCGCCGCCCACGTAAGGGCAGGGGTCGGAACAGGTCGCGAAGCGAGCACGGCGTCCAGCCCGTGCGCTGCTAGCACGCCCGCCGCACGCTCAGCGAACTCGCTCGCCAGGGGCCGGGTGTCGAACCCTATATATACCGTTTTGCCCGGATTGGTCTTTTGCCACAACTCGCCGACGGCATCGGCGATACGGGCAACGTTATCGGCAGTGAAGTCCTCATCGACGCGAGCGCGCCAACCGTCAGTTCCAAAATGAATTATCGCGCACACGCGCAGACACCTCACAGCGTTTGGATCATGGTACGCATGGGGTATACCCGCAACATGCACTCGGCAACCTGCCGGCACCAGCATTCACCATTTGGGCAAATGCTGCCGAGGACATGCAGGCAATAAAAAAACCGCCCCGTATGGAGCGGTTTTGCCCTTTATATATCGAGCGCCTCGGCCATCGCTGCCGTAGTGATTGCCGTGGTTCCACAGCAACTGCCCACCATTGCGGCACCGGCATGCCTCCATTCGATGCATGCGCGCGCGAAAGCTTCGGGGTTCTCGTGCCATACGGGGCCATCCTGGGTCTGGACCGGATCGCCCACATTGGGACGCACCGTGACGGGAGTAGTCGCCGATGCAACCATCCTGGGCACCGCCGCGTTCGCGGCCGCAAGCGAACAGCAATTAACACCAACCGAGTTTGCGCCGTGTTTTTCGGCGTACAAAACGGCTGCCTCGATGTTGAGGCCATCGCCCAACAGGTCGCCTTTATCGTCAACGACAAAACTCACCAGAACAGGCATGCCGTCGGCGACATCTCGAGCGCCGGCAAGCATGGGCTGCAAATTACGGATAGACGTCACCGTCTCGATCAGCAGACCGTCAACGCCGGCATTGAGCAAGGCGTGCGCCTGTTCGCGCGCAATGCCTCGGATTTCACGATACTCGGCAGAGTCCTCGGCAAACCACTCAATACCGATCGGGCCCATCGAGCCCAGCAGCAGCTGAGGGTGCGCCTGGCGGGCATCGTCGACGGCCCCGCGATTGACCTCCGCCACGGACGGCGCAATCTGGTCGTGTTTGAGGGCATAGCTTGATGCCTGAAAGGTGTTGGTAATGAGCACCTGCGCGCCGGCGGCGACATACAAGCGATGGATACGAGAAACGGTCTGCGGCTCTGCCAGATTCCAAAACGCCGGTGGAATGTCGGCGGCATCGTACTCACTCAACAAGACACTGCCCATGGGGCCCTGCGCCAACAAGGTCTCGCTCGACAAGCGGCGCGTAAGTTCCTCGGCACCAAAGCGGTTGTAATAACTAGTATCCATATATATCCCGCTATTCCTCGACGCTGATTCCCTGCTTTTCGAGATAGCCGAGCCAGCGGCTCATCGTGTCCTCGGATAGCGCATGCTCCATCATGCAGGCCTCGGAATCGGCTCGCTCAAATTCGACACCGAGCTCCTGAACCAAAAATGTGCGGATGAGGCGATGACGGTACCAGATAGCCGTACCAACCTCGCGGCCGCGATCGGTCAGGATCACCTTGCCGTAGTGCGATTGCTCGACAAGCTCGGATGCCTTGAGAGCCGAAACCGCTTTATTGACCGATGCCTTGGAGACGCCAAGGCGCTGCGCGATGTCGACCGATCGAACGCCGTTGGTTTCCCCCTCTTCGCTTTCAATGCGAACCATGCACTCCAAGTAGTCTTCGTTCGCCACCGTCAGATGTAGTTCGCGCGAGCTATTTGTCGTATCCATGATCTTCCGTCCCTTCTGCATTCAATGGCTGATTCTACCCCATCCAAGCGTCGCGGTATGCCGTGGCATACCGTGCTAGAGTTCTTGTTGCACACGACGACCAAGATTGGAGCGGTCTTTATGGAAAACACCACCACGAACCCCGATGTCCTCGAGCGCTTTTTGCGCTACGTCCAGATCAACACGCAGTCCGAGGATGCAAACTGCGACCAGGTACCCTCGAGCGCCGTTCAGTTTGACCTTGCCAACGTGCTGGCTGAAGAGCTGCGCGAGCTTGGTGCGGAAGATGCCCACGTGACCGAGCACGCCTATGTCTGCGCGCATATCCCCGCAAGTGCGGGCGCTGAGGACAAGCCCGCCCTGGGCCTGATCGCCCATCTCGACACCACCGAAGTTGCACCGGGTGCCGGCGTGAAGCCGCACATCGTACACTACGAAGGCGGCGACCTGGTCTGTGGCACGGTTGACGGTAAGCCCGTTGCCATGAGTACCGCCAAGCTTCCCGCCCTGAACGACCTCGCGGGTGAGGACTTGGTCTGCAGCGATGGCACCACGCTGCTGGGCGCAGACGACAAGGCAGGCGTCGCCGAGATCATGTCGCTTGTCGCGCGTATCGCTCAGGACCCTTCTCTGCCCCATCCCGCACTCGGCATTTGCTTCTGCCCTGACGAGGAGATCGGCCACGGAGCCGAGCTGTTGGATATCGATACCTTTGGCTGCAAGTACGCCTACACGGTCGACGGCGGCCCCATCGGCGAGCTGGAGTGGGAGTGCTTTAACGCCGCCGAGGTGACCGTCCGCTTTGAGGGCCAGTCCATCCACCCGGGCGACGCCAAAGGCCGTATGGTCAACGCAGGCAATCTGTTCTGCGACTTCAACGCGTTGCTCCCCTACGTGCAGCGCCCGGAGTATACGGAAGGCTACGAGGGCTTTTATCACCTTGAGGGTGTATCTGCGACCGTCGATCACGCCACAGCGCGCTATATCGTCCGCGACCATGACGCCGCCAAGTTCCAGCAGAAACTCGACCTTATTGATGCCGCCGCCTCGATGCTCAACCAGCGTCTGGGTGAGGAGCGCGTGACGGTCGAGATTAAGCAGCAGTATCGAAATATGGCCGAGATCGTTCGTGACTATCCCGAGCTTATTGATGTTGCCAAGGAAGCCTACCTTGCCTGCGGCGTTGAGCCCCAAGTGCTGCCAATTCGTGGCGGCACCGACGGCGCTCAGCTGTCGTTCCGCGGTCTGCCCTGCCCCAACCTTTCCACCGGCGGCTATTGCTACCACGGCGTCAACGAGTTCGTCCCGGTCAGTTCGCTCGTCAAGATGACCGACGTGCTCCAGGAGCTCGTCGCCCGCTTTGCATAGGGAACTCGAACAATCTAGGTAAGCAAAACCGCCCCGTCCTCAAAAACCGAGAACGGGGCGGTTTTTGGTGCAAGGGGAGTAGTCAGCACCGCAGGTTGAGCCAATGTCAGCGAGCGACGTCCAAGGCGAACAAGTTGGCATGAAAAAGGCAGGGCATTGACCTTCTGGTCATGCCCTGCCTTTTGAATGACAAATTGCCGCCTTGGGCGGCGCGCAGCGTCGAGCCGTTACGGCGTTTGGTAAAACGCCGTAACTTTTTTGATCATGCCGCCGAAGTTGAAAGGCAGATTGCCGCTCTGGCGGGTTTGCAGCGTCAACTGGTTACGCGGGCTGGTAAGCCCGCGTAACCCTAGTAGTTAGCTTCGTAGCCGTTGCCGTCGCCGGTGGGCTCTTCGTAGTAGTCCGAATCGCTCGAATCGCTTGAGTCATCGGAATCGTCAGAGCTGACCGATGAGGTTGCGGTACCGTTTGCGTAGTCGTCAGACGTGTTGTTGTTCAGGTCGCCGATCGTAGAGCTGGAACCGTCGGAAAGACCCATGGTGTTGGGACCCTTGGGATCCTTGCCGGCATCGACGCGCTCCATCATTTCCTTGAGCTCGTCCTCGTAGACAAAGACGTAGCTCACACCGTCGATCATGGTGCTGTCGTCGGCGTACGAGGGCAGGTTGGCCGAGTAGATGCCGTCGACATCCATACCGCGCATGGCGTTGACCGTAGCCACGATATCCTGAACGCTCATATCGGTTACGAGCATATCGGACAGCGAATTAACCAGGCCAAAGATCTTCGTGGCATCGAAGTTATTGAGAATCTGGTTGGCAAGGGCGCCGAGCACCTGACGCTGGTGGCGCATGCGCGTGTAATCGCCGTCGGCATAGGTGTAGCGGCAGCGGGCATAGGTAAGGGCGGTGGCACCGTCCATATGCTGCTGGCCAGCGGTAATCTTAATATCCAGGTGCTCGGGGTCGTCAACATCATCAGTTGCGTTAATGTCGATACCGCCAACCGAATCAATCAGCGCCTGCATACCGTCGAAGCTGACCTCGGCATAGTGGGAAATCTGAACACCGCACAGCTCGTTGACCGCCTCGACCATGGCCTCGGCGCCGCCAACGGTATGGCAGGCGTTGATCTTCATGGTCTCGCCCTTGTACTCGACCTTAGTGTCGCGCGGAACGGAAATGAGCGTCGCCTGCTTTTGCGTGGGGTCGATGCGTGCCAGGATAATCGAGTCGGCACGATACGTATCCTCGCCCGGACGGCCGTCGGTGCCAAGAAGCAGCACGTAGAACGGATCCTTTGCCTCATCGGTGTCAACCAGAACCCGACGCAGATTGTCGGTAATGACATTAGAATCGCCGAGCTTGCCCATAATGGTGGCAAACCACAGGCCGGCAGCGGTAGTGGCACTCAGCAGCACGCCAAGCACGACAATGAGCGCGACGTGACGAATCGTGTGGCTACGACGACGTTGGCGAGCGCGCTCGGAATAGCGAGCCACGTTATCGCGACTGTAGATCTTGGCCTGCGCACCAGTTGAGGGTCTTCGGGTGCTAGTATCCGCGAGGGGCTTTTTATTAAACATAGGCAACCTGTATTAGTAGATGACGGGATCGGGGACGGTAGCATGCTCGACATGCGCGCCGAGCGCCTGCAGCTTTTCGACAAACTGCTCGTAGCCGCGCTTGATGTGATGGATAGCCGAAACCTCGGTCGTCCCGTCGGCGATCAAGCCCGCTACGACGAGGGCCGCTCCGCCACGCAGATCGGGCGAGGTAACCTGTGCACCCGAGAACCCCTTGACGCCATGAATCATGGCATGATGACTCTCGATACGAATGTCGGCACCCATGCGCACCAGCTCAGAGGCAAACATAAAGCGATTCTCGAAGATGTTCTCGGTGATAACGGAGCTACCGTCGGCAAGGGCGGAGAGTACCATAATCTGCGCCTGCATGTCCGTCGGGAAGCCGGGGAACGGAAGCGTCTGGATGTCGACCGGCTTGATACGCTCGGCACGGTTTACATGGACGCCATCCTCGACGCGCTCGCAGTCGATACCCATGAGCTCCATCTTCTTGAGCACCATGCCCAAGTGAATGGGGCAAAAGCCCGTGACATCGACACCGCGATCGTCGGCCATCAACGCACCGGCAACGATAAAGGTACCGGCCTCGATGCGGTCGCCCACCACGCGATGGGTAACGGGATGGAGCTCTTCCACGCCTTCGATAGTCACGACGGGCGTACCGGCGCCGACAATCTTGGCGCCCATCTCGTTGAGCATGTTAGCGAGATCGACGATCTCGGGCTCGCGGGCGGCATTATCGATAACCGTGGTGCCCTGTGCGCGCACAGAGGCCATGATGAGGTTCTCGGTCGCACCGACGCTGGCGAACTCGAGCGTGACGGTGGTACCGCGCAGACCTTGGGGCGCATTAGCGTTGATGTAACCGTGGGCGGTATCGAACTCAACGCCCAGGGCCTCAAGACCAAGAATGTGCATATCGATCTTGCGAGCACCCAGGTTGCAGCCGCCCGGCATGGCAATTTTGGCGCGATGGAAGCGGCCCAGCAGGGGTCCCATGACGGCGGTGGAAGCGCGCATCTTGGCAACGAGCTCGTAGGGGGCCTCCCATGAATCGACCTGAGAGGTATCAATCTCGAGCGTGTGCTCGTCGAGAACATCGATCGTAGCGCCCATGCCCTTGAGCACCTTGCCCATCACGTGGACATCGGAAATATCGGGCACGTTCTGCAGCGTCGTCTTGCCCGGCGCCAGAAGCGTTGCCGCCATGAGTTTGAGCGCGGAGTTCTTGGCGCCCGAAACGGGCACGGAGCCTCCGATGGCGTGGCCACCCTCAACGCGGATAATATCCAAGGTCTACCCTTTCAAAAAGCATGCCCGGGGTGGCTGGGCCATCCCGGGCATGATGTGTTCGCAAATGGTCGAACGCTAAATCGTTTGACTATTGGGCAAGCTTGAGCTTACACCATGCGATTTCATTATAGAGGTAGGCGCGGCGTGCATCATCCTCCGACAAATTACCCAGCTTCTCTTCAAAACCTTGAATATCAGCTTTAAGCTTGTCGGCATCGACGGTCGCCAAATCGCAAGCGCGCTCGGCGAGAACGGTCACGACATCGTCCGCAACCTGGGCATAGCCGCCGGCCACGGCAAACGTGTGGTCGACAGTGCCCATGGCCTTATCGGAAACGCGAACGTAACCGCGGTCGATCGTGCAGATCTCGCTGGAGTGAGCAGGCAGAACGCCAAACTCGCCATCCGTGGACGGAATCGACACAAACGCAGCGTCGCCCTCATAGGCGCAGCTCACGGGGCACACGATGCGGATACGCATAACCTACTTCTCCCCCATCTTGCGGGCGCGCTCGCGCACGTCCTCAATCGTGGAAGCATAGCGGAAAGCCTGCTCAGGCAGGTCATCGGCCTTGCCGTCGACAATCTCGGCGAAAGAGCGGACGGTATCCTCGACGCGGACGTAGACACCGGGGTTGCCGGTGAACTTCTCGGCGACGTGGAAGGACTGCGAGAGGAACTGCTGAATCTTACGGGCACGGTTGACCGTAAGGCGCTGCTCCTCGGACAGCTCGTCCATACCCAGAATGGCGATGATGTCCTGAAGGTCGGAGTACTCCTGCAGGAGCTCCTGGACCTTGACGGCGACACGGTAGTGCTCCTCGCCAACGATCGAGGGATCGAGAGCGTCGGAGGAAGACGCAAGCGGGTCGATAGCCGGGAACAGGCCGAGCGACGAAATGCTACGCGAAAGAACCGTGGTGGCATCGAGGTGCGTAAACGTCGTGGCAGGCGCCGGGTCGGTCAGGTCGTCTGCGGGGACGTAGACAGCCTGGACGGAGGTAATGGAGCCCGTCTTGGTCGAGGTAATGCGCTCCTGGAGGTCGCCCATCTCGGTTGCCAGCGTGGGCTGGTAACCAACGGCGGACGGCATACGGCCCAGCAGTGCGGAAACCTCGGAACCTGCCTGAGAGAAGCGGAAGATGTTGTCGATGAACAGCAGAACGTCCTGGCCGCGATCGCGGAAGTACTCAGCGGTGGTAAGGCCGGCCAGACCGATGCGCAGACGCGCTCCGGGCGGCTCGTTCATCTGACCATAGACCAAGCAGGTCTTGTCGATAACGCCAGACTCGCTCATCTCGAGGAACAGGTCGGTGCCCTCGCGGGTACGCTCGCCGACGCCGGTGAACACCGAGGTGCCGCCGTGCTCCTGGGCGAGGTTGTTGATGAGCTCCTGGATCAGAACGGTCTTGCCGACGCCGGCGCCGCCGAACAGACCTGTCTTGCCGCCGCGGATGTAGGGCTCGAGCAGGTCGACGGCCTTGATGCCGGTCTCGAAGATCTCGGTCTTGGTGGTGAGCTCGTCGAAACGGGGCGCTGCATGGTGGATGGGGTAGAACTCCTCCACCTCGGGCATGGGCTTGCCGTCGACGGGCTTGCCCATGACGTTCCAAATGCGGCCGAGCGTCTTGGGACCAACGGGCATCTTCATGGGCTCACCGGTATCGGTGGCGATGAGGCCGCGCTGCAGGCCGTCGGTCGAGGACATGGCGACCGTGCGGACGACGCCGCCCGGAAGCTGGCTCTCGACCTCGAGGATCGTGCTCAGATGACCGATCGGGGTCTCGGCCTCGACCGTGAGCGCGTTGTAAATCGGGGGCACCGCGCCGTCAAACTTGACGTCGACGACAGGGCCGATGATTCGCACGATGCGACCATCACCGGCAGTCGTCTTCTTGGTGGCTTCCTCGACCGCAAGCTTTACGGTGTTATTAGCCATTACTGTTCCTCCAATGCTGAGGCTCCGCCGACGATCTCGTTAATCTCGGTCGTGATCGAAGCCTGGCGCACGCGACTATACGTGCGGGTAAGGGGCGAGATGATCGCGGTGGCGTTTTCCGTCGCGGAGTGCATGGCCTTGCGGCGTGCACCCTGCTCGGCAGCCGCCGAATCGATCAGGGCCTGGTAGATGACCGTCAGGATATAAGACGGCACAAGCTTGCCGAGAACATGCTCGGGAGAGGGCACGAACTCGAACGTGGACGAGATGCGCTTAGGGGCGTCGGTCTCGTTCTTACGCGGACCGTGGGCCATAGCGATCATCTCGGGGTCGAGCGGCAACAGATGCTCGACGCGAAGCTCCTGATCCACGCGGTTCTTGGCGTGGTGGTAGACAAGCTCGACACGGTCAAGCTCACCGGCACGATACGCATCGCAGATATGAGAGGAGATCATGCGGGCCTGATTGAAATCGGGCTCAGAGGAGTTGCCCTCAAAGTGCATGACAACGTTTGCGCGGTCACGGAAATACGTGGCCGGCTTACGCCCGCACGCGATGATCTCGCACTCGATGCCGTCGTTCGCCCAAGAAGCGGCGAGCTTTTCGGCCGTGCGCTCCACCGTCGTATTGAAACCGCCGGCAAGGCCGCGGTCCGAGGCAATAACGACAATCAGGCCATGCTTGACGCTCTCATGCTTCTGCAGCATGGGATCGGTGCCCGAACAGGAGGCGTCGCCGGCGACCGTCAACATGACGTCGGTCAGCGCCTCCTTATAGGGCTCGGCCTGCTTGGAGCGATCGAGGGCACGACGAATCTTGGCCGTAGAGACCATCTCCATCGTGCGCGTGATCTGCTTGGTCGTGTGAACCGAGGAGATTCGCTTCTTAATGTCGCGAAGGTTGGCCATGTGGCTTAGTTCTCCTCTGATCCAGAAACATCCGAATGGTGCTTGGCCATGAACTGCTGCTTGAAGTCGCCGATGACGCGCAAGAGCTCAGCCTTTGTGTCATCATCGATCTTCTTGGCGCGAACCTTGTCGAGCAGCGAACCAAAGCCATTGTCCATGTACTCGATGAGCTCGGCACGGAAGGGCAGCACGTCGGCGATCTCCAGGTCATCCAGGAAGCCCTCGTTGCCAGCGAACAGCGTAACGATCTGCTCGCCAACCTCAAACGGCTTGTAACGCGGCTGCTTCAGGAGCTCGGTCATGCGAGCACCGTGGGTCAGCTGCTTCTGAGTAGCCTCGTCGAGGTCGGAGCCGAACTGCGTAAAGCCAGCGAGCTCCTGATAGGAAGCGAGGTCCAGACGGAGGTTGCCGGCGACCTGCTTCATGGCCTTGGTCTGCGCATCGCCACCGACGCGGGACACGGAGATACCCACGTCGACTGCCGGGCGCTGACCCTGGAAGAAGAGCTCGGACTGCAGGTAGATCTGACCATCGGTAATGGAAATGACGTTGGTCGGAATGTAGGCCGAGACGTCGCCGTCCTGGGTCTCGATGATCGGCAGTGCCGTCATGGAGCCGTAACCGTTCTTCTTGGACATCTTGACGGCACGCTCGAGCAGACGAGAGTGCAGGTAGAAGATGTCGCCAGGATAGGCCTCGCGTCCGGGCGGACGATGCAGCGTCAGCGACATCTGACGGTAGGCCACAGCCTGCTTGGACAGGTCGTCGTAGATGACGAGCACGTGGCCGCCGGGGTTGGTCTCGCTGGCGGGCTTGCCGTCCTCGCCGTTGTACATGAAGAACTCGCCGATAGCGGCACCGGCCATAGGCGCGATGTACTGCATAGGGGCGGAATCGGCAGCAGTGGCCGAAACGATGATGGTGTAGTCGAGCGCACCGTGCTGAGCGAGGGTCTCACGGATGTTGGCAACCGTGGAGGCCTTCTGGCCGATGGCGACATAGATGCAGACCATGCCCTTGCCGCGCTGGTTGAGGATAGCGTCGATGGCGATGGCGGTCTTACCGGTCTTACGGTCGCCGATGATGAGCTCACGCTGACCGCGGCCAATAGGCACCATGGAGTCGATAGCGAGCAGACCGGTCTGAACCGGCTCGCACACCGGGGTACGATCGATGACGCCGGGAGCCTTGAACTCGATGGGGCGACGGTGCGTGGCGACGATGTCGCCCAGGCCGTCGATGGGCTGGCCGAGCGGATTGACGACGCGGCCGAGCATGGCACGGCTCACGGGGATATCCATAATGCGGCCAGTGGTGCGGCACTCGTCGCCTTCCTTGATGGAGTCGACGGCACCAAACAGAACGGCGCCGACCTCGTCACGGTCAAGGTTCTGGGCAAGGCCGAAGACGGTCTCACCGGTATCGGAGCTCTTGAACTCCAGAAGCTCGCCTGCCATGGCGCTCTTGAGGCCGGAGACGCGCGCGATGCCGTCGCCTACCTCGTCGACCGTTGAAACCTCATGCGTATCGACCGTCGCGGAGAGGCTCGTGAGCTGCTCCTGCAGTTTCTTGGCGATATCCTGGGCATTGAGGGTTTCGGACATTAGGCTTCACCTCCGTACGAATTAGCAGAGTTTGCGAGGGTCTCCTGCGCGATGCGCAGCTGCGTCTTGACGGAAATGTCACGACGCTCACCGCGGGCCTCGAGCACCAGGCCGCCCACGATAGACGGGTCGACCTGCTCGATAAGGAATACCTTGCGGCCGAAGTCCTGCTCGCATTTCTTAGTGATGGTTTGACGCAGCTCGTCGTCGAGCGGGATCGCCGTGGTGACGGTCACGCCCACTACATCCTCGTCTTCCTCGGCAACATACTTAAAGGCAGCTGCCACCTTGGGAAGAAGGTCGAGCTGGTCGCGCTTGGACATGGTGTCGAGCACGGCGATGATCTCGGGGCTGGCAGAAGCCAAGCGCTCGACCATCTCGAGATCCTCGAACACATGGTTCTCGGCCTTGGCGGCTTCCAAAAGGGAACGCGCGTAGGTCTCGAGCACCTTGTCCTGATAGCGGCTAGTCGGCATTCAGGCTACCTGCTTCCTGGATATAGCGCTCGATGAGCTTCTTCTGCTCGGCATCGTCCTCGAGTGCCTCGCCCACGATCTTGGTGGCGACGGCAACGGACAGGTCGGCGATGGAGCTCGCGGCACCGGCATAGATGGACTTGCGCTCGTCCTCGACGGTCGTATGGGCCTTGGCGATGATCTCCTCGGCCTCCTTGTGAGCAGCCTCGATGATACGGGCACGCTCGGACTCGGCGTCCTTACGGGCCTCGAGAACGATGTCGGCAGCCTGACGACGGGCGTCGGTGACGATCGAGTCGGACTCAGCGCGCTTGGCGATAGCCTCCTGCTTGGTCTTCTCGGCCTCGTCGAGGCTCTCCTCGATCTTCTTGCCGCGCTCCTCCATGGTTTTCATGATGCCCGGCAGGGCGACCTTGGCCAGCACGATCCAGATAATCAGGAAGGCGATAAGCGCCGGGATGAACTCCGCCATCTTAGGGATGAGGATGTCCGCACCGGCGGCGCCGTCCTCGGCGAACGCGGAAACCGGCATGAGCAGCGCGGCCGCGGACGCGGAGAGTGCGATCGCGCTCTTCTGGGATGAAAGATTCATACTTGACGCTCCGTGCTATTTAACGATCAGCGCGACAACGAAGCCGATCAGAGCCAGAGCCTCGCCGAAAGCGGAGCCCATGATGAAGACGGTGAACACGCGGCCCTGGACCTCAGGCTGACGGGCCATAGCACCCGTAGCACCCAGAGCAGACAGGCCGATAGCAAGACCAGCGCCGATAACACCGAGACCGTAACCGATAACTCCCACGATTCCTCCTTTGTCGTGCGTGTCTTATTTCACGCAGGATAACCTTTTTATAACTGCCGGGCTCCATGGGTACGGGCACCGGCGGTTTAACGAATTGCCTTACCTTTAAGGCGCGAACGGAAGACTACTCCTCCTCCGCGACCTCCTCTGCCTCGGAGACATACACGGCGGTAAGGACCGTGAAGACGTAAGCCTGGATGGCGCCGACCACAAGCTCGATCGCATAGATCAGGATGAGGATGGCAAGCCAGGCCAGCGAAGGCAGGGCGCCGACGGCGTGGGCCGCGGAAACCTGCTGAAGCAGCGGCTGCATGAACATGCTCGCCATGATGGCGAACGAGCCCATGACCACGTGTCCTGCGAACATGTTGCAGAACAGACGAACGGCGAGCGTGATGAGGCGCAGGAAGGTCGAGAAGAGCTCGACGACCCACACGAGCACGTTCATCGGGAAGCTCACGCCCTGCGGGGCGAGGCTCTTGATGTAGCCGATCACGCCGTGAGCCTTGCATCCGTAGTAGATGAAGTACACGAAGGCGAAAATGGCGAGCGCGGCGGTGGAGCCGATTGCGCCGGTGCCGGGCTTCATTCCCGGGATCAGGCCGATCATGTTATTGATCAGGATGAACAGGAAAAGCGAGCACAGGAACGGGAAGTGCTTCTTCCAGTTCTCACCCACGACGCCCTTGCCGATATCGTTCTCGACGTACTCGATGATGTACTCGAAACCGTTGACGAAGAAGCCCTTGGGAACCAGGGTCTGCTTCTTCTTGAACACGGCCAGGACGATCAGGAGCACGATCGTGGAGACGATCAGCCAAAACGAGTACTGCGTGATGCCGCAGCTCAGATCGCCCACGACAGGGGTGGAGCTGAACTCGCTGACCAGATGATTAATCTCATCAGGCAGCTTTTCAAAAATTTCCACGACTTACCTTTCGACCTCATGAGGATCTCGCAGCGCCTTGGCGACGCGAACCGTGCAGGCGGCCATAAAGGCCACGAAGCCGATCGCCTCGCCCAGGAGGAACATGCGAAATGCCTCTCCGAACAACGCAAACACAACCAAGGTAAAGACGAGCAGGGCGACTGCCGAGACCGCCAGGCTCACCATGCCCTTGAGCATGTCCGCATTCTGCTTATCGTCAAGAACCGGCTTGAGCGTAAAAACAAAGGGAAGGAAGGCAATTGCGCCCGCGATTGCGCCTGCAACGATAGCGAGCAGATCGACTATCTGAAACACTGGCTTCCTCGCTTTCCTTTTTAACGCCTCACAGCACAGTCCCAGCCAAACATTGGTGACTATTGTACGAGCCAATCGCTAAAGTACAACCGAAAAAGCATCGGTTAATACGCACCTGTTCGTTTTCTTAAGACCTTCTTTATGCCGCAGGTACGGTAATACGTTTTTCTCGAACCCTGCAGGGCAAAACGTCCGTTAACAGGAGTGCGCGCGGTCGCCTTTTGTTCGACCGCGCGCACCGTTTCTTCGTATTTGCAGCCGCGGCCGTCTTAGCCCAGCGACTAGAGCGTGCCGAAGATGCGGTCGCCGGCGTCGCCGAGGCCGGGAACGATGTAGGCGGCCTCGTTGAGATGGTCGTCGATGGCGCACGTATAAATATGTACGTCGGGGTCCTTTTCGGTCAGTGACTTGAGGCCCTCGGGCGCGGCGACGATGCACAGCATGCGGATATCCTTGACACCGCGCTCGCGCAGGTAGCTGATGGCCATCTCGGCCGAACCGCCCGTGGCGAGCATGGGGTCGACGACCAGGCAGATGCGCTGGTCGATATCCTTGGGCATCTTGCAGTAATACTCGTGCGGCTCGTGGGTGACCTCGTCGCGCTCCATGCCGATGTGGCCCACGCGAGCGGAGGGCACCAGGTCGAGGATACCGTCGACCATGCCAAGGCCCGCACGCAGGATGGGCACGATGGCGAGTTTCTTGCCGGCAAGCTGTTTGAACGTGGCGGTAGTGATGGGGGTCTCGACCTCGACGTCTTCCATAGGCAGGTCGCGCATGGCCTCGTAGCCGTCAAAAAGCGCGAGTTCGCGCACGAGCTGACGGAACTGGTTGGTGCCGGTGTTTTTGTCGCGCAGGATCGACAGCTTGTGCTGGACGAGCGGGTGATCGACAAGGGTCACACGGGACGTATCGTAGGTGACGGTCATGGGTTGATGCCCCTTTCATTGCGGCCGGAAGATGGCCTTGCTGACAAGGCGCATGGCGACGTTGTTGCCGCGCGCCGTGCATTAGTTTAGCGGTTTGTTGTATCGAGCAGCCCATCGCAGCCCTACTGTGAGGTGCTGAGCGAGCGCCTGACTGCATCACGCCAGCCCGCAAGGTTTTGCTCGCGGCGCTCGGCGGACATGTGGGGAAGGAAGGTCCTAACGATCTGGGCATTTTGCTCCAGCTCCTCCAGGTCTTCCCAATAGCCGACGGCAAGACCCGCCAAGTACGCGGCACCGATTGCCGTGGTCTCCACCGTCTCGCATTGCAGCACGGGGATATCCAGCAGGTCGGCCTGGAATTGCATGATGAACTCGTTGCGCGAGGCGCCACCATCGACAGACAGGCGCTCGATCGAAAGCCCCACGTCCTGCTCCATGGCGCGCAGCACGTCGTAGCTCTGATATGCCATGGATTCGCAGGCGGCACGCACGATGGTCGCTCGGCTCGAGGCGCCGGTCAGACCGTACACGATACCGCGGGCATGCGGGTCCCACCAGGGAGCACCCAAACCCGCAAAGGCGGGAACGAAGTAGCAGCCCTCGTTGTCGCTAATCGAAGCGGCGAGTTGTGCCGACTCGCTCACGCTCGAGATGATGCCCATGTTGTTGCGAAGCCAGTTCATGGTGGAACCGGCAGCAAAGATGGAGCCCTCGAGTGCATAGCTGATCTTCCCGTTCGCAGCGATACCGATGGTGGAGACCAGACCGTTCTTGGATTCGACGATCTCGTCGCCGGTGTTCATGAGCATAAAGCAGCCCGTGCCATAGGTGTTTTTGGTCTGGCCGGGATGGAAGCAGCAGTGACCAAACAGCGACGCCTGCTGGTCGCCCGCCACACCCATGATGGGCGGCATGTTGGTCATGATGTCGCTCGCGACGCGGCCGTAGTCGCCCGAGCTCCAGCGAACCTCGGGCATCATGGAACGTGGAACGTCAAAGAGCGCCAGCAGGTCGTCGTCCCAATCGAGCGTATGGATATTAAAGAGTGCCGTGCGGCTGGCATTGGTGTAGTCGGTGGCAAAGACCTGGCCGCCGGTGAGGTTGTAGATGAGCCAGGTGTCGATGGTGCCGAACATGAGGTCGCCCGCCGCCGCGCTCTCGCGTGCGCCGTCGACGTTGTCGAGAATCCACTGCACCTTGGAGGCCGAGAAATACGGGTCGAGCGTGAGTCCCGTGCGGGAGCGCACCAGCTCCTCGCAACCCTGTTCAACCAACGCGTCGATTGCCGGCGCGGTACGGCGGCACTGCCATACGATGGCGTTATAGATCGGCTGGCCGCTCACGCGGTCCCAGACCACCGTGGTCTCGCGCTGGTTGGAGATGCCGATGGCGGCAATGCGGTCGGAGTGGATACCGCTCTTAAACTGGACTTCCATCATGACGGCGATCTGGCTGGCAAGGACCGTCATGGGGTCTTGCTCTACCCAACCGGGACGTGGGAAGCTGGTTTTGATGCTGCGACGTGCCTGCGCGACGATGCATCCGTACTCGTCGACGATGGTCGCAAGTACCGAGGTGGTGCCGCAGTCGAGCGCCATGATGTAGGAACCGCCAAAGTCAAACGAGGCATCTTCCATGCCCAGGCTGCCCAGATTCAACGACATCGCTTACACCTTTCTATTGCATCGGGTCGGACAGGACCCGCTCGATCTCTGATGCGGGAAGTGCGCCTTGGCGCAGGATCTGGAGCCCGCCGTGCTGGAACGACACGATGGTCGAGGCGTCGCGACACGGGGTCTCACCGGCGTCGACGGCAACATCGACCCCCTCCAGGATGCGACCCTCGACGGCGGCAAAGCTTGCCGGCGAGGGCGCGCCGTGTGTGTTGGCGCTCGTGCAGGCAAGGGGACTGCCGCAGGCGCGGATGAGCGCTTGGACCACGGGAGAGGCCGAAGCGCGCAGGGCCACGGTGTCGTCGGCAGCGCGCATAAAGGTCGGCACGCAGGGGGCTGCCTTGACCACGATAGTCAGGGCTCCCGGCCAGCATCGTCGCGCGAGTACGCGGGCATCTTCCGGGATATCCACGCCATAGCGGTCGAGTGCTTCGACGCCATCGACCAGCCAAGCGACGGTTTGCGTGAGCTCACGTTGCTTGAGAGTGAAGATACGGCGATAGCCGGTGCCGAGCGCAGGAACTGCGGCGCCATTGACGGCAGCCTGCGGATCGCGCGGCCACGATGGGAATTCGCTTGTATCTTGGGGCACGGCGCCCGAGAAGGCGTTGACTGCCACGGCGACACCGTAGACGGTCTCGGTCGGAATCAAGGCCAGGCCGCCGCGGCCGAGCACCTCGGCCGTGCGCTCGACGGCAAGCCGATGCGGCTCGCGCGTTCCCTCGTATACCCGATAGACCGTCTGCATGTGTATGCCAGCCCCTTACGCTCCGGTGCAAGTTTGTTTACTGTGGGGCATTCTCGCACGAAACATTCAACCTATTTGCCCAGAGCGCATGTTGGTTTGGTGAGCGGCTCCAGTAGTCGGTGAAAGTGAGGGGGTTAATTGAAGATTTTTAGCGCGCAAGCGTAACGGTACGATCGGGAAACTCGATGCTTGCAACCAGTTTTCCGCCGAGGCTCTCTGCGTACCTGCTCAGCGTGTCGAGCCTCATCGAACCCAACTCCCCACGCTCGAGCTCGGATACACGTTTTTGAGAAACGCCCATCGACTGGGCGACCGACGCCTGTGTTAGATCTTTTAACCTGCGAATCTGAGCAAGCTTATAGGCTTCGATACGATCGCGAGTCCTCTCCTGCTCGGCGGTAATGGAGTCGCGTGTTATCCCGCGAGATTCCATATACTCATGCAGTTCCATCTCGATCGAGCCTCCTTACGTGGCGACGGTATATTTGCTCGGCCCTTGGAATGTTGATCGCATACCAACCGTTCCATTTTGCCCTTGACGATCCCGCTCGCGACTTATCACCCGCCAATAGCAATACCGCCTGGCGCTTGGGGTCAAAGGCGAAGAGGATGCGAATCACCTGCCCACCACACGACGTCACTCTCAGCTCCTTTAAATGATGAAGCTTCGAGCCCTTTACGCGGTCAACCAGCGGACGACCAAGGCTGGGACCTTCCTTCTCGAGCACCAAAAGGTCTGCATAAATCTGCTTCAGCGTAGCTTCATCCTGCTCATCAAGCCAAGGTTCAATGTAATCAAGCACGATACGGTACCGATGCAGCTGATTTGACATACCTTTCTCCTTCTATAGTAGAAGTTTTACGGTATATTGCAAGGACAAACTTGCGCAAATGTCTATTTATTCAGCTTAAATACGCTGTTTGGGCTCGGTGACGATGGCTCGAACGATGCGGGGACGATCGGTGAGGTCGTGGACGATACGCACGTCCGAAAGGCCTGCTTGACGACAGAGCTCGGCCGCGGCGTCGAGCGCGCCCTCGTAGAGCTCGCAGGCAAACAGGCCGCCGGCACGCAGCATGTAGGGCGCCGCGTTGAGCAGGCGGCGGAAGATATCGAGCCCGTCGGCACCGCCCTCGAGCGCCAGATCGGGCTCAAAGTCCTTGACCTCATGCGGCAGCGAGCGCATGACATCGGTGGGGATGTAGGGCGGGTTGGAGACGAGTACGTCAAAGGTGCCCCACTCTTCGCGGGGAATGGAGCTCACCAGGTTTGTGAGGCTGAAGGCGACCTCGTCGGACGTGAGGCCAAGCGCATCGCGGTTTTTGGTAGCAAGGTCGATGGCGCGCGGCTCGATATCGGTAGCAGTGCAGGTAACGTGCCCGCGGCGCTCCCAGGCAAGGGAGAGCGAAATGCAGCCCGTGCCGCAGCCGACCTCGAGAACGCGGGCAGTGCGGGGCTCGGCTGGGGCAGATACGTTGGCCTCGGCGGCATCTTGCGCGGGAGTCGCCTGTTGGTCGTTGTCCTCAATGGCGATGCCGTATTCGTCGAGCTCAGGCTCGGGAGTTTCCATGGCCTCTGCTTCTGCCGCTTCGGCTTCTGCTGCCTGCGCGGCGGCTTCCTCGGCCTCGCGGTCGGCCAGTTCCTCGGCATAGGCGCGGCTACCGAGCACGTCGCTACCCAGAGCAGCCTCATCGGCGGCCGTCAGGTTGGCGGCACGGCGCTCGGCGGCCGCGCGTTCGTCAGCCAGCGCCGCCTCGGCTTTGCGGGCCTGCTCGACCTCATCGTTCCAAGGCAGCTCCACGCGCTGGCGGGCAGCGGCCTCGGGGCTCAGCACCTCGGCATCCAGATAGTTCAGAACTTCTTCGACGAGCATCTCGGTCTCGGGGCGCGGAATGAGCACACCGGGGGCGCACGCGACGTCGATCATGCGAAACTGTGTGCTACCGGTGATGTACTGCAGCGGCTCGCCCTTCGCGCGACGGACGACCGCCGCGTGCATGGTCTCGAGCTGCGCCGCGTCGAGCGTCTCGTCCATGCGCATATATAAGTTGATACGCGCCAGACCCGTAGCTGCGCACAGCAGCCACTCGGCAGAAAGACGGGGGTGTTCCTCGCCGCGCTCGGCCAGGTACTCCTTGGTCCACTCGAGACAACGCTTGATGGTCCAGATCTCGTTTGCCATGGGGTCCTCCCCTCTTAAGCGCCGGGCGGCGCGCGAATGTCGGAGCAGATTGTACGCGAGGCCAGCGCTTGGCAAGGGACGATTGAAGGCGATTATCGAGAATCAGCCCAGAATTTTGCACCGGGCTCGCTCAAAGTGTTCATTCGCCGACGTCTAAATTAGCATTCGTCAAGCTTTTGGCAAGGTTGACCCAAAACTGACCAATATCTAACCAAGAACTTGCCACATCGCTTGACGCACGACCCATCAAAAATCGCTCCGCGACTTCTTGAACGATATTTTGAGCAATATTTTCGATAGCGGACTTATGCCATCAATTGCCTTAAGCAGGTAAGCAGCTCAAATGACATCACAGCCGACTGAATAAAATATCAAGGCAATGTCACCAATGACTCCCTACGAATCATTTGACAACCAAGGAAACGCCGATGTTTTGGCAATGTCAGACACTATGACCCAATCCAGGGGCACGGAAACGACAGGAGCCCCCGTTCGTGACCGCGGGTCGGGGCTGCGACATTGTTGTTGAAGTGCCAGAGGCGCAGCCGCGCCGCAACGAGGTTGGGAGGCTCCCGTGCCTAGATATTCTACCGCCTTCGGAATGGACGTACACCTCAGGTCCACCACCGTCTGCGCGCTCGACGCGGAGACGGGCGAGGCCGTGACGAGGAGGTTCCGCGGCAACCCCTGGGGCGAGGTCGCGGAGTGGATGTCGGGCTTCCCCGGCCCGTCGCTCGCCGCCTACGAGAGCGGCTACCTCGGCTTCGCCCCGCAGAGGGAGCTCTCCGGGCTCGGCGTCGACTGCGTCGTCGCGGCCGTCTCCAGGGTCCCGAGGTCGGCGGCAGACTTCTCGTCCAAGAACGACCGCAACGACGCGGCCAGGATGGCCAAGGCGATACTGTCGCACGACGTCACCCCGGTATGGGTGCCGTCCCCCGAGATCGAGGGGCTCAGGGACCTCGCCGGGGCCCACGACGCGGCGACCGCGAGGCTCGCGGCGGCGAAGCAGCGGCTCCTGGCGTTCCTGGCCCGCCGTGGCTACGCCTACGGCGGCACGACGCCGGCCGGAAACCCCCGGAGGTACTGGACGTACGACTTCCTCAGGTGGCTCGACAAGGTTCGGCCCGCCGACGACGGCGGCATCCGGGCGCTTGCGGCGCTGAGGAACGAGGTCGAGGCGGCCGCCGAGACGCGCGACGACCTCCTCGCCGAGTACAGGGCCGCCGTCGCGGCGGGCCCCCTCTCGGCGGAGGTCGAGGCGCTCCAGTCGATCAAGGGGTGCGGGTTCGCGCTCGCCGCCGCCTTCGCGTCCGAGGTCGGCGACTTCTCGAGGTTCCGCTCCGGCAGGCAGGTGACGTCCTACTTCGGCCTCGCCCCGAAGCAGAGGTCGAGCGCGGACTCCGTGCGCCTCGGCGGGATCAGCGGGGCCGGCAACGCGCTCGTCAGGAGGTTGGCAGTCGAGGGGTCCTGGAGCTACGTCCAGGCGAGCCACCAACCGAAGCTGATGCCCAAGGGCAGCGGCGTCCCGCTCGAGGTGAGGATGCACGGGAGGAAGGGTTCCGAGCGCCTGCTCCGGCGGCGCGAGGAGATGCTCGCCAGGGGCATGCCCCAGGCGAAGGCGAACGCCGCCACCGCCGCCGAGCTCGTGAGGTGGCTGTGGGCCCTCGGCGCGATGTGCCGGGAGGCAACCGAATAGACATAGCCCCCGTCCCGGCGAGCCGGGCAGCCTTCGGGGATACCCCCGCTTTCGCTGGGCGCGCGGCAGCGGCCGCATGCGCGTAGTCAGACTTGGGGAGCCCCGCCGAAGGAATGGAGTGCGGGCCGACAGAACGGTATCCGCGGATATGAGACTGAGCCGAAGGCGTCGACGACATGCCGGGGGCGGACCGGGACGGGTTCAACGGCAGGCCCCGCCGACCGATTGCAAGCGGTCGGCGGGGCCATTGTGGCTCTTGACAGCGGATTGGGTCATATGAGCGAGCGACATCCAGAGCGAACAAGTTGGCATGAAAAAGGCAGGGCATAGACCTTCTGGTCATGCCTTGCCTTTTGAATGACAAATTGTCGCTCTGGGCGGCGCGCAGCGTCGAGCCGTTACGGCGTTTGGTAAAACGCCGTAACCTAAACAGCCTGTGCCAGCTTCTCGGCACGCTCGGCGGCGGCGAGTGCCTCGATGACGGTGCCGAGCTGATCACCCAGAAGGACGCCGTTGTAGGTGGAGTTGAAACCGATGCGGTGATCGGTCACGCGGTCCTGGGGCTGGTTGTAGGTACGGATCTTCTCGGAACGGTTGCCGTGGCCGATCTGGCTCTGGCGCTCGGCACCGAGCTCAGCCTGCTGCTTCTCGAGCTCCATCTCGTACAGACGGGCGCGCAGCATCTGCATGCAGACTTCGCGGTTCTGAATCTGGGAGCGCTGTTCCTGCGACTGCACCACGGTGTTGGTGGGCAAGTGGGTGATGCGCACGGCGGAGTAGGTAGTGTTAACGCACTGACCGCCAGGGCCGGAGGCGCAGTAGGTGTCGATGCGCAGGTCGGACTGGTTGATCTGGACGTCGATTTCCTCGGCCTCGGGAAGCACGGCGACGGTAGCCGTTGAAGTCTGGATGCGGCCCTGGGACTCGGTCTTGGGAACGCGCTGGACACGGTGCACGCCGGACTCGTACTTCATAACGGAGTAGACGCGGTCGCCCTCGACCTTGAACTCAATGGACTTAAAGCCGCCGGCCTCGCTGGGGCTGGAATCGAGCACGGTGGTCTTCCAGCCGCGCGACTCGCAAAATCGCTGATACATCTTGTACAGGTCGCCGGCGAAGATGGCCGCCTCGTCGCCACCGGCAGCGGAGCGGATCTCGACGATGGTGTTCTTGTCGTCGTTGGGGTCGCTCGGGATGAGCATGTACTTGATGTCTTCCTCGAGTTGGGGGAGCTTGGCCTCGTTTTCGGAGATGTCCATCTGGAGCATCTCCTTCTCATCGGCATCGGTGGTATCGTGCAGCATTTCCTTGGCGGCCTCGATGTCATCGAGTGCGCCGATGTACTCGCGCGAGGCGGCGATGAGGTCGGACTGGTGCGCGTACTCCTTGTTGAGACGCGTGAACTCCTTAATATCGGAGGCGACGGCCGGGTCGGAGAGCTTCTTCTCGAGCTCCTCGTAGGCCTTGATGATCTTTTCGAGCTTGTCGCGCATGGCGGGACTCCTTTATATGCGTGAAGGTGAAAATCGGCAGAGTTGATGGGGCGCGCGGCGCCACTGCGGGGGTAAGCCCGGCTAGAACATGTCGATCTTCAGATACATGCGCATCCCTTCGCGTATGGGGTACATAGTTGCGGTCTAACCCATACATGATAGCGTGCGCAGGCAAACCTGCATATAACCCGCACGGATTGGTGCAAACAAACCTGACCCCGTTGCACCAAGAGTTTGCTTTTTGACTAGAGCGTTTGGAGTAGAGCGACGAGGAAGCGGATGCCCTGGAGGTAGGCGCGGCGGGTGATGCGCTCGTTGGTGCCGTGGACGCCGCGATCACACTCGTCGTCATCAACCACAAAGGCCGAGAAGCGAATGCACTCAGGGCAAATGTGCTGGTAGTTGGCAGCGTCGGTCGCACCGATCACGGTCGAGGGCACAATTGCCACTGGCTCGAATGATCCATTTTCCTCCGTCCCCTTTGGATCACAGAAATAGCGGGCGGCGATGGAGCGAACCGCCTCGAGGCCGGGGCCACCGATGCGCGGGGACGGCGAGGGTTCGGAGCTGCCGGGGCCTAGCTCCACTTCGACACGACCGGCAAGGTCCGCCCCGGCAACCGCCTCACGGCAGCGCGCCACAACGTCGGCCACGCTCGTGCCCTCGAGCATACGGAAGTTGATGTTGGCCCACATATCCTGCGGCATTACGTTGGCGCCGGTGCTGCCACCCTCGATCTGCGTGGGTGCGCAGGTGGTCGTCACCAGCGGATAGAGCTTCTTGCTGGCGAGGCAATCGCGGACAATGGCGCCCCCGTTGGCGGCAATTTCATCCGCCGTGTAGAGCCCCAGCTCGACGAGCTGGGCGGCAAGCAAATCGGTCACGCGCGTCGGCCACTCGATATCGCAGATTGCGGTGATGGCACGGCTGAGCACCTCGAGCGACGTGCCGCCGTAGGGGTTGGAGGAATGCCCGCCCACGCTCTTTGTCTTGAGCACAATGTCGGCATAGCCCTTCTCAGCCAGGTCGGCGTGCATGAGCCAACCCTCGCCCGCGCTGTACTCGGCATCCGAAACGATGCGGTAGTCGCCCTCGTCGATCAGGAACTCGAGCTCAACACCGCGCTCCTCGAGCGCACGGCCGCTGGCGCCTGCGCCGCACTGCGACGTCTCCTCGTCCTGGCCAAAGGCCAGGAGCAGCGTCCGCTCGTGCTGCCAACCGTGCGCCAGCGCATACTCGACAGCCTCGAGAATGCCTGCGACCTGGTCCTTCATGTCGATCGCTCCACGGCCCCAGATGTAGGTGTCGTCCACGTGCCCGCTAAAGGGGGCATGCGTCCAGTCAGCCTCGGTGCCCGGCACCACGGGAACCACATCCATGTGGCCCATGAGCATAATGGGCTTGAGGTCAGGGTCGGAACCGCTAAGCGTCACCAATAGCGAATGGTCGATAAGCTCGACCTCGCCCGCCGCAAATACGTACGGCCAGGCCTGCTGCATATAGGCGCGCAGGTCGTCGAAAGGTTGCCAGTCCACCGCCTCGGCATCCATGCTCGAGACGGTCGGAAACGACAGAACGCGGCCCAAGCGCTCGCACGCGCCTGCCTCGTCTATATCGGCAAAATCGTCCTCATGCGCAAAGAAGCGCCAAACCTCGGCCATGACATCCTTTCGATTGTGATGACGAGGGCCGCCCCACGGGAGCGGCCCTGCCACATAAGCGTTTGCGGTCGGTTATTTGTCCTCCAGATAACGAGAGAGGAACTCGCGCGTGCGCTGGTGTTTGGGGTTGCCGAAGAGCTCGGCCGGCGCGGCGTCCTCGAGCACCACGCCCTTGTCCATAAAGACCACGCGGTCGGACACGGTTCGGGCAAAGGCCATCTCGTGCGTGACGACGACCATGGTCATGCCGTCGGCAGCGAGCTTGCGCATGACCTCGAGCACCTCTCCCACGATCTCGGGGTCAAGTGCGGAGGTCGGCTCGTCGAACAGCATGATCTGCGGATTCATGCACAGGGCGCGTGCGATGGCTACGCGCTGTTTTTGACCACCGGACAGGCGACCCACGGCGGCGTGCGCGAACTTTTCGAGTCCCACGCTCGTCAGATGCTCCATCGCAATTTTTTCAGCCTCGGCCTTGCTCATCTTTTTGAGCATGACGGGCGCGAGCGTGCAGTTGTCGAGCACGTCCATGTTGTTGAACAGGTTAAAGCCCTGGAACACCATGCCGATGTCCTCGCGGAGTTTATTGATATTGCAGCGCTCGGCCGTAAGGTCCTGGCCGTGGAACCAGATGTGGCCCGCGTCCGGGGTCTCGAGCAGATTGAGGCAGCGCAGGAAGGTCGACTTGCCCGAGCCCGAGGCGCCGATAATGGTGACGACCTCGCCGGGGTTAACGGACAGGTCGATGCCCTTGAGTACCTCGAGCGAGCCGAAGCTCTTGCGCAGGCCCTCGACGCGGATGAGCGGCTCATTGGTCTGTGCGGCGGCCGCAACGCCGGTAGTGGCGGTATCTGCCATGATGATTCTCCTCGTCTTAAGCCTAGTTAGAGCTGGGCAGCGTGGCCGGAGCCTCGGCACCGAGCTTTTTGCCAAAGGCTTCGAGCAGGCGGCTCGCCACGAGCGTCAGGATCAGGTAGACCACGAGCGCCACACAGTAGACCTCCATCTGGCGGTAGTACACGCCGGCGACCGTGGTAGTAGCGTACATAAGGTCGAACACGCCGATGACCGAGAGCACCGACGAATCCTTGATGTTGATGATGAGCTCGTTGGTGAGCGCCGGAATCGCATTTTTAATGCCCTGGGGGAACACGACTTTGCGCATGGCCTGCCACTGCGACAGGCCCAGCGATCGCGCCGCCTCGGCTTGGCCGGGATCGATGGACTCGATGCCGCCGCGCAGGACCTCCATCATGTAGGCGGTGGAGTTGAGCGAGATGGTGACGAGGCCGGCGGTGAAGGTACTCCAGATCTGGTTGGCCTGGGCGGTCTCGAAGCCCATGCCGCGCAAAACGGTGAAGCCCGCGTAATAGATGAGTAGGCCCTGGACCATCATGGGCGTACCGCGCACGATGGTGGAATAGATGGTCGCAAAGCCGCGGCCGATACTCTTAAAGAAGCGCACCAGGTCGTTGTCCACGCGGTCGAAGGTCTGAATACGCAGGAACACAAAGAGCAGCGCCAGGAAGAATGCGATGACGGTGCCGAAGGTGGCAAGCGCGATGGTGATCTCGATGCCGCGGATGAAGAAGTCGCCGCTCTTGTAGGTCATGTAGACCAGGCTCGACAAAAAGTCGCTGGGGTTGGAATCCGAGACAATGCTCACCTGCACCAGGTCGATAAACGACATGATGCAGCGGTCCACGAAAAAGATCGCTGCGATGGCGACCACAACATAGCTACCCAGGCGCGCGCCGCGGCGGAAACGCTCGGAGGCGAACGGCGACTTTACGCGATAGTCGCTCCAGTGCATAAGCTTGGTGACCAGCGCCGCCGCCGACACGACGAGCCAGGCCCAAAGGATTGCCCAGAGGCAGTCTTGGAACACGCCCGTAGGCGCCAAGAAGCTCAGCGGCGTGGGGTTGCGCTGACTAAACGCCAGGCCGAGCGCCGCGATAACGCTCGTGCCCAGGTACACGTAACGGTGGTCGGCCTTGATAAAGGAGGCCAGACGATTGATGGTTTTCATGCTGCCTCCCTATGCCGGCTGACGGTCGAGGCACGCGTCCCACATTTGGTCGCGTTCCTCTTGGCTAATGCCCTTGAGTGTCTTGTCGATGAGTTTAAGCAGCTTGTCCGAGCCCTTGCGGCAGCCGACGTTTGCCGCGACCTCCTGCTTAAAGCCCTCGCCCTCGGCAAAATGGATGGGGACGATACCGGGATTTTGGGCCATATAGCCCTTCTCGTTCTCGGTGTTGTAGGTCACGGCATCGCACGTGCCCTGCAGCAGGTTCGAGAACACCGTGGGAACCGAATCGACCGGGTTCTTGTGCACAACGCCCGGGATCTCGTCGATGACGGTGTCGAGCATGGTGTCCTTTTGGCCGAGCACCGTGGCACCGCTAAAGTCGCTAAGCTTGGTGGCGTTTTGGTAGGGGGAACCCTCTTTTACGAACAGGCCAAAGTAGCCAATGAAGTACGGGTCGGAGAAGCCGACCGACTCCTCGCGCTCGGGCGTGGCGCTCATACCGGCGATGATGAGGTCGATCTGGCCGTTGTTGAGCGAATCGATAAGACCCGAGAAGCTCTGCTTGACGGCAACGGGCTCGCCACCGAGGGCCTTGCAGACGATCTTGGCGATCTGCACGTCGTAGCCGTCGGCATAGGCACCCTGCACGTTGTCGATGGGGATAGTGTACTTGCTGGCTTCGGAGACCTGCCAGTTGTACGGGGCGTAGGCCGCCTCCATGCCAATGCGAATCTTGTCCTTGCCGATCACGGAATCGGACAGGTCGTCGCGACCGCCGCCCGTCGTGGGCTGAACTACTTCCAGCGTGGAGGGGCGCTGGCAACCGGCAAGTGCGCCGGCGACGACAGTAGCGCTCGCAGCGAGAGCGCTACCCAAAAAGATGCGACGGCTGCATACCGGCTGGCGCTGCGCATCGCACTGTTGGGGAGAATGCATAATCTGCCTTCCCTGTTGAATCGTACGCTAACGACTTAACAGGATACCGCTCAGCGTCACTTCCAGCAGATGCATATATAAGATGCATATATACAAATTAACGAACTGAAAACGATTGGTAGTCGTTGGGGACGTTCTTAAACGACTAGTCAAACAAGAACGTCCCCAACGACTAGGCATGAAAAAGGCAAGGCATAGGCCTTCTGGTCATGCCTTGCCTTTTGAATGACAAATTGTCGCTCTGGATGGCGCGCAGCGTCGACCGGCCCGCCGTTCGTCAGAACGGCGGAACCTCTAGAGCAAAGTGACGCTAAAGCTGCGGACGTCCGTCTCGCCCGGCGCCAGCGTAATGGTGTTGACCTTGTGCTCAAAGACGTCGTCCTCGGTGTCCATGGTGGTGTGACCGGTCCAGGGCTCGAGCGCCACAAACGGGGCGTCGTTGGCGGCAGACCACACGCCGATGTACTTAAAGCCCTCAAAGTCGATCTTGACGCCATGGCCCGACTTGCGACCGCGCAGCGTGAGCGTGGAGCCCGGGGTATCGGTGAACATGATGGCATCGTTATCGAAGCTGCGGTGCGTGATGGGCAGCACGTCCGAGTTATCGGGAGCCTTGTAGCTGTCCTCGAACGTCATGAGGCCATCGGGCGTGATGATGGGGGCCTCGTTGGTCCAAGCCTCGGTAAATGCCAGCTCGTAATCCTCGAATGCCTCGTCCTCGGCACCGGGAGCGGGCACGTTAAATGCAGGGTGACCGCCCACCGAGAACGGCAGTTCTACATCGCCGGTGTTGGTGACGGCAAAGGTCTGCGAGAGGGTGGCGTCGCCAGTCAGGGCATAGGTCATGTTGAGCTTAAAGTGGAACGGGAACGCCTTGAGCGACTCGGGCGTATCGGTGATCTCGTAAGATACCGAGGAGCCGTCCTCCGAGACCTCGACCAGCTTGTGCTCGACGATGCGCGCGAGTCCGTGGCGCGGCATCTCGCAGGTGCCAGCCGCAGACGTCGCCGTGTTGTTGCGCAGTGAGCCCACGATGGGGAACAGAATGGGCGCATGCTTGCCCCAAAAGGCCGGGTCGCCCTGCCACAGATACTCGTTGCCGTCGAGGGCAAGGCTCGTGAGCTGGGCTCCCATGGAATCGATGGCCGCGGTGAGGCCGCCGCGCTTGATAGTGGTGACGGTGGACATGCTACTTCCTCCAAAAGTAAACAATAGTGTCGAGGGCTATTGTGCCACTCTTGGCGGCAAGGAGAAGCGGCAGGCGCAGTTATTGAGCGATTGCGTAAAGGTCGAATCCGCCCTGCGGCGTGCTGTCGACCGTATCGGGCGCCTGCGAGTTAAAGCTCACGGGAACCATGCGCTTTGAGGCGCGGAAGCGCGTGCCATCGGTGGCGACGGGCGGCTCGTCGACCGTGAGCTCGTAGTCGCCGGGCTTGAGTTCGATGCCGTCGCCAGCGGAGTTGACATATTGATACTCGTCAATCGCCTGCCCCCTGAGTGCGCGGCCCACGATGTGGATGAGCATCTGGCTGTCGCCGCGGGCGGTGTCCCACGTCGCGCCGTCCTTGACCTCGACCGACACATGCACCGAACGCGTGCGGCTGAGCGATTGCTCGACAGACATCTCGACCTTGGCAGCATCTTTGCGCTGTTGCTCCACATGGCTCCAGACATTTCCGATTGCCGAGCAGGCGATAACGCCGGCCATGAAGGCGATGAGGATGGGGCCGAGCGGAGAACGGCGGCCCGCGTCTTCCTCACGAGCCAGGTCGGGGCGATGTGTGGGCGCAGGCGCCTGGGCGCCTTGCGCGGGCACGTCGAGAATGCTGAAGGATGCCGTGCTGTCGGGGTCGATGGTGTGACGCGGCTGCGGGATCTTTGCCGGCGAGATGGACATGTCCGCCGGCTCACCGAGTGTGGCCGTGGCATCGGCCTTAGCCTCATCGGCCTCGGCTTGGGCCCAAGCCTGCTCAAAGGTCAGGGGCTCGGCGGCATCGGAGGCGGCATCAGGCTCGACAGCGGCATCGTTGCCGGTCTCGTCCTCGTCGCTCGACACGTCACGCGACGCGGGCTCGTCCCACTCCTCGTCCGGAGCCTCGCCCTCGCTATACCACCATTCAAAGTTATCGATATCCATACGGGGCGCCCCTTAGGCCTCGCAAATAAACACTTGTTAGCCTTATACCCGCAGATGGCGCTGGAGCTCGCACGGAATGCGATAAAGGGACTGCTCCTTTGTCGCATCGAAGTTGCGGTGGAATAGTTCCTGTTTGCACGCCCACTCGAGCTATTTAGGGACTATTTCACCGCAAGTTATTTGAGGGCGACGGGGATTTGGATACAGCAGAAGTCCTCTTGGTGAGACTCGTCGTAGCTCGTGGTGTCCAGGTAGCAAAAATCGAAAGCATTGCCGATGGGCTGGAGCGCGTGCCTGTCCATGCAGGCCACGATGGCGCGGATACCCTCGGGCTCGTACGGCATGCCCCAGCGACTCATGCACAGGTACGTGCCCTCGGGCAGCACCTCGACGCCAATCTCCGCCAGCTCGGCAGGATCGCTCGGCAGTATTTCCTCGGCACCACGCGGCAACACGGCAAAGGAACCGGCACCGGCGATGGGGTCGTCGGAATGCAGCGCCTCGCAACGCAGCATGGCGCCCCAACCGCGCATGGGGCGTGTGCCCGTGAGCGCACGCATGCGCAGAATCGCCCGCATGAGCGTGGGGTGCAGCATCGAGCGGCCACGCTCGATATCGCTCGGGAACTCCTCAAAGACCACGTAGCGGCGCTCGAATTGCTTGAGCTCCGGTTTGCCCTCGCGCTCGCGCCAATAGACCGCCTCGTCGTAAAAACTCAGCCGCTCCTGCACGCTCGCGCGCTCGGCTTTGAGCCCGGCAATCTGCTCGTCGAGCGCCTGCACCCGCGAGCGCAGGTGATCGGTCATCTCTCCAATGTCGAACGTCGAGGTCAGGCGATCGATCTCATCGAGTTCCAGTCCCAAGTCGCGCAGCATGCAGATCAGACGCATGAGCGGGATCTGCGTGGGCGAATAGAAACGGTAGCCTTTTTCGTTAACCACGGCGGGTTTAAACAGACCGATCTTGTCGTAGTAGATGAGCGTTTGGCGCGAAACGTTAAACAAGCTCGCCATCTCGCTAATCGCATACATACCCGTCTGCATAGGTCCTCCCGACACACCCTTTGACACGAAAAGCCCGCCGCCCACAGGGGCAGCGGGCTCAAACACTACTCGTATCCTACCCTAACGATGCCTATGACCAGCGCTTATAGTTGGCGCACGACACGCCGACGGCCTCGAGTGCCTTGGCGGCGATGTGATGCACCGCCTCATCGAGCGTGGCGGGGCCGTTGTAAAACGTGAGCATGGGCGGCATGAGCATGACACCCGGCACGCGCGCCAGGCGTGCCATGTTGTCGACATGGATCGCACTGAAGGGCGTCTCGCGCACCATAAGCACCAGGCGGCGCTGCTCTTTCATCTGCACATCGGCCGCACGCAGCAACAGGTTTTCGCTGTAGCCGCTCGCGATGCCGGCGAGCGTCTTCATGGAGCAGGGAGCCACGATCATGCCGTCGACCGGATAGGTGCCGCTTGCGATGGCAGCGCCAATGTTCTTGTTGTCGTAGACCACATCGGCATAGCACGCAAACTCGTCGAGCGTCATGCCGAGCTCCTGCTCGATGGTGATCTCTCCCCCGCGCGTGACGACAAGCGCCGACTCAGCGCCGGCCTGGCGCAGGCATTTGAGGCATTCAAGGCCCAGTGCCGCACCGCTGGCGCCAGACACGCCAACGACAATGCGACGGGGACGAACAGAAGACTCAGGCATGACAACTCCTTAACTACTTGGTAGGGCTACTTACTAGAAGGCGAGCTCGGCGGCCCACTTGTCCTTGTCGATCTCCATGAACTGCGAGCGGATGAAGTTCTTCTTGAGGTTAAACGGAACCGTGCAGTCGAAGATGGCCTTGCAGGCGATACCGTGCTCGCGGATCGAAGGATCGAACGCGGGGTCGTTGGACGGATCGCGCACGTGGCAGTGGCAACCGGGGATGGTGATGAGGTCCACGTCGGCCTGGAAGCGCGTGGTCATGGCCCACATCACGTCGCTCATATCGAAGATGTCGACATCCTCGTCGACAAGGATGACGTGCTTGAGCTCGGAGAACGCCGAGAAGGCGAGCATGGCGGCGTTGCGCTGACGGCCCTCGTCATTTTTGCTCGACTTCTTGAACTGCATGATGGCAACGAACTTGCCGCCACCGCAGGGAGCGGCGTGAACGTTGAGCAGGCGGCCCGGGATAGCGGTCTCGACCATCTTGTAGATGGAGGCCTCGGTGGGGATACCGGCCATGGACACGTGCTCGTGCGAAGGGCCGATGCAGCTCTCCATAATGGGGTTGACGCGCGTGGTGACGGCGGTGATCTTGATCACCGGGCAGACCTTGGCGCCACCGGTGTAGCCGGGGAACTCGGGCATGGCGTAGCCGTGGCCGTTGACATCCTCGTTGATGGTCTCGTCGTGCATGAGGTAGCCCTCGAGCACGTACTCGGCATTGGCAATGCACTTCTGCGGAACGGTGACGCAGTCGGCAAGCTCGACGGCGCGGCCGCGCAGGGCGCCGGCGATCTGCAGCTCGTTGAAGCCGAGCGGCGTGGTGGGAGCCTCGAAGCCGCAGCACATGTACACGGCGGGGTCCAGGCCGATGGAGATGGAGATGGGCATATCCTCGCCGCGCTGGCAGTACTCGTCAAAGAACGCACCCAGGTGACGGCTGCCCGGGGTGATCCACATGGCGAGCTTGTCCTTGTCGACGCAGGAGAAGCGGTGGATGGTTACGTCGGACTGGGTGCCATCGGGGCTCGTGCCATAGGCGAGGCCCATGGTGATGTAGGGGCCGCCGTCAACGGGCGTGTTGGTGGGAGCGGGAACGATCTTGCGCAGGTCAAAGCCCTCGTCGGTCGCCTTGTACACGACCTCCTGGCAGTCGACGTGCTTGCCCTCGGCGATCTGCTCGGGGGCGATCAGGTTCTCGAAGCGCTTGCCGATCTCGAGGCCCAGGTGCTCCTCGTCCAGGTCGAGCAGGGCGGCAACGCGCTTGCGGCTGGCAAGCATACCGATGCAGACCTTGGCGTCGTCAAAGCCCTTGACGTTGTTGAAGACCATCGCCGGACCCTCTTTGGTCGGGCGCATGACGGTGCCGCCAGCACCGACGTGACGGTAGACGCCCGAGACCTCGGCATCGGGATCGACCTGGGTGTCGGTCTCGAGCAGCTGGCCCGGCATCTCACGCAAAAAGTCGAGCGCGGAACGCAGGTCGTGGATCTGGGAAGCATCGGTAGTGGACATGGCGTACTCCTTTCGGGAGAGTGTCCGGCGACGGGGTGCCGCCGGACGGGGTAACGTAATGGGGCCGCGGCGCTCACAAATGGAGCGCTCGACCACTCGAAGTTCAAGCGCTTGGCTGCTTACAGCCGGGGCGCTCGACCGCTTACATCAGGCCAAAGAGGTGGAACCAGGCGGCCTCGACCAGCACGACGACAAAGACGACCGCGGTGAGGGGGATGCCCATGCGCATAGCCTCTTTGGAGGTGTAGCCGCCGGCGTCCTTGCCTTCGCCGATAAGGATCGGCAGGTTATGGAACGGCAGGATGTAGTGGATGTTGATGGACGTGAAGACGATGAGCGCCACGGCGAGTGGGCTCACGCTGGAGCCGGCGGCAAAGCTGATAAATGCCGGCACGCACACGCCGAGCACGGCCATGACCGAGCCCATGAACATGTGGATGATCATGGAAAGCGCGGCGACGAGCAGGGCGAACAGGAAGATGTTCTCAGGCACGGAGCTGGGGAGCACGACGTCGGCGATCCAGGCGTTCATGCCGGTGGCACCGCCCACGGAGCCCACGGCCATGGCGGCCGTCAGGAACATGAGGGACTTGATGTCGACAGCGTTCCAGCTGGCGGGAGTGAGGACTTCGCCGATGATGGGCATGGCGAGAGCAACGCCAATGGCCAGGGTGACCCAGCCGATATAGTCGCCCGAGACGGTGAGCCACAGCGCGATGGCGATGACAAGCCACACGATGGTGCGGATCTCCTTGACGGAGAGCTTGCCGAGCGCGGCCTGCTTGGCCACGATCTGCTCGCGATCGTAGACGAGCTCCTTGCTGGGCTTAAAGAGGAAAAGGCCCAGGAACAGGGTGCACAGCAGCGCAACCAGCATAGGCACGCTCATGTACAGGAACCAGTCGACGAAGGACGGGCTCATGCCGCCGGCCTCGGCACTGTACTGCGCAACGAGCGGGTTAAGCGTGGAGTCGCCCGTCAGGAAGAACATGGAACCCGGGGCGGCAGCGGCAAACACGAGGAAGCCGAGCTTGCCCTTGTCGTCGTCACCGTAGCCGGCGGACTCGGCGATGACCGAGACGACGGCGAGGATGAGGAAGGCGCGGGGGAACGGATGCGGGATCAGCAGCGACAGCACAAAGGTGAGCGCGAAGATCGAGATGATGAGCGACTTGGCGTCGCGCACGAACTTGAGCATGAACGCGTAGGCGATGCGCTCGCCCAGGCCCGACTCCTTGACCGCGCTGGCGATGAGGTAGGCGCCGATGACGAGCCACATGGTGGCCTTGGTCCACGAGCTAAACGTGGAGGCGACCGTCGCCGAGATGCTCGCGGCGCCCGTGTCGTCCACGCACACCTTGAACAGGACGAGCAGTGCGCAGTAGAGCAGGCCCACAAAGCCCGGCTGTGCCACGCCGCATGCCCAGAACACCACCGTGGCGAGCGTCAGTGCCAGACAGGTCTGACCGCCGACCGTGAGCTCGACCGTCGAGCTCAGCTCCGCCAAAGGAAGAAACTTCACCAGCAAAAAGACAACGATACCCAGCACAAAGCCAATTTCGCGCTTGGTGATCTTAAACGCCTTCTTTTCCGCTTCCATCTCCCCACCTTTCTTGTTGGGGGCGCTCCGAATTCGCAGCCATGTTGCCGCTTAAAAAGGGGCGCCCGTTATCGGACACCCCTTACGTTGCGCTGTGTTGCGGCAATACAGTCAAGCGGATTTTTTGGATGAGAAGCGATTCCCTAGACAAAAACCGTCACAACATTCGACGCTTTTCCTCGTTTTCGAGATTTTCGCCGAATGTTGTGACGGTTTGGATGTGGCAAAGGGACTGTCTTTTTTACATAGCGAGGGCCGTGCGGATGAATGGGTCGCCGAGGGCCTCGCGGAGCCAGGGGGCCAGCTGCTCGGGGTGACCCTGCAGGTAGCCTTTGAGCTCGGACGGAGCCACGCGACGCACTTCCGAGATCTCCTCTTGGTTGATATGCAGCTCGCCCGGCTCAACATGGGCAAGGTAGACCTCGCACCATTCGCACTCGCAGCGACCGTCGCCGTGGTCCTCGCGGTACACCACGTGTCCGAGGTGCTTGAGCTGATCGGGCTCGCGCGTAATGCCGAGCTCTTCGTTGATGCGGCGCGCCGTGGCGGCCGCGACGTCTTCCCCGGGGAGCGGATGGCCGGCGCAGCTATCGGCCAGCACCCCGCCCCACAGGCGCTTGAGCGGACTGCGGCGACAGAGCAGCAGGCGCGCGTCTTCGCCCCGGCCCTCGACCAAAAGCGTCAGAAATGCCTGATGCAGGATGCCCTCACCAGCATGGGCCTCGATGCGGTCGACGGGGCCAAGCGCCTCGCCGGTCGCAGCATCGACCGCCACGACCTCGGCGCCCGCACCGCCCTCATCCCAGCCGGCGCGCAGAATGCGGGCTGCGGCTTCCTCGAGCGCGGCGATGAGCTCCTTGGTGGTGTCGAGCACGCGCTGCAGGTCGTCACCGCTCGCTTGTTCAACATGAAAACCCGTGCTTGCAACTACCGGCACGCCAAAGCGCGTGGCCAGCGCCGCCGCGATATCGTGCGCCGGGATCTCGTCTCGATGGCACGGAACGGCCAGGATGCTCACCGTTGCCGTACGGCCGGGCGCGGGGCGCGGAATGGCCTGCGCCGTGGCGCCCAGGTGCGCAAACTCCGGCGAGCAGGCGTACACCGCCATGCCTCGCGGCGTCACCGTCAGCTGGGCCTCGAGCGCAAACTTGCCCTCGCCCACTGCAACCTTTGTCGTGTGCATACCCATGGGATCTCCTGCCGCCCGCGATGTACCTGAGACCATCTTCGCCTGTATTGCGACTATACAGGCAAGCCCTCCATGTGACAAAGGGACTGCCCCTTTGTCACATTCTGTTAGAGTTGCAGGAAGTGAATCCCGCTTATTCATGCGACATTGGAGTGACAACCTTGCCCGCCGCAACCACGCCTAAAAGTAAGCCAACCGCCGCCGCGCTCTCCCCCGCGCGCACCAAGCTCTGCCTGGCGCTGCTCGTGCTGTTGGGATTCTCGCTCGGCTGCTCCGAGTTCGTGGTCATCGGCATCGAAAGCGACTTGGCAACGGAACTCGGCATATCACTTGCCACTGCGGGCCAGCTCATCAGCGTGTTTGCGCTCGTCTACGCTATCGCGACGCCGGTGCTCGCGCTCAGCACGGGGCGATTCCGCCGCTACCAGCTGCTCGTGTGCTATAGCGTCGTCTTTGTGCTCGGCAACCTGGTCATGGCGTTGGCTCCCAACTTCCAGGTGCTGTTTATCTCACGCATTGTCCTGGGCTCTGTCTCGGGTGCGCTGCTCGCCGTGGGCGTGACGTACATCCCTGAGCTGCTATCCCCGCAGCAAACCTCACTTGCCATCTCGGTCGTGTACGGCGCGTTTTCCGTGGCGATGGTCTTTGTGACCTCGATTGGCAAGTTTGTGGCCGACACACTCGATTGGCACGTGGCCATGTACGGCACGCTGACCTTTGCCGTTTTGATCTGTAGCGCGCTCGTGGCGTTTATGCCTCGCGCCGGGCAGACCGATGAGCCCGCCACCTTCCGCGAGCAGGCGGGGCTACTACGCGAGCCGAGTATCATCACCGGCATGCTCATCTTCTTGTTTGGCGTGGGCTCGGTCTACGTATTCTACGGCTACGTGACGCCTTATCTTGAGCAGGTGCTGGACATGGGCACCGTTCAGGCGAGCACCACACTTATGGCCTACGGCGTGTTCTGCCTGATCTCGAACATCCTGGGCGGATGGATCGATGCGCGCTTTGGCATGAAGGCGCTGCTCGTGACGTTTGTGCTGCAAGCTGCGGCGTTACTCGGGCTGTTTGCTGTGGGCGGCACCATGCCGCTCGCGCTGGTCTTTGTCTTTAGCTTGGCGCTGCTCATGTACCTGTTCTCGGTCTCGTGCATCACGCACTTTATGGACGTGGCACGCAGCCGCCATCCCAAGTCGATGGTGCTCGCGAGTTCGGTTGAGCCCATGGCGTTTAACGTCGGCATCTCGTTTGGCACCGCAGTGGGCGGCGCCGTGGTTAGCGGCGTTGGCATTGCGTACGTGGGCGCCGTGGGCGCCGCGTTCTCGCTTGTGGCCTGGGCGCTCACGCTGGTGACGATTAAGCTGGCACGTTGGGAGCGCAGGCGAGCGAGGGCGTAGGCGTAGATGCGATAATCGAGCTCGATAATGGCGATCGAAAGGAAACCGTATATGCAACGCGTACTGTTTATCTGCCATGGGAACATCTGCCGCTCGACGATGGCTGAGTCGGTGTTTACCGAGCTGGTGCGGCGCACCGGGCGCGCGGACGAGTTTGTCATTGACTCCGCTGCGACCTCGACCGAGGAGATCGGCAACCCGCCACACCACGGTACCGTTGCCAAGCTGCACGAGGTCGGGATTCCCGTCGTTGACCACCGTGCGCGCCAGGTGCGTCGCGCAGAGTATGGCAACTGGGATCACATTGTCTATATGGATACTGAGAACGAGCGTGGCCTGCGTCGCATCTTTGGCGACGACCCCGACGGCAAGATTACGCGCTTGCTCGATTGGACCGAGCGCCCCGGCGACGTGGCAGATCCGTGGTACACGGGCAACTTTGATGCCACGTACCGCGACGTGCTCGCCGGCTGCACGGCCATGCTCGAGCAGCTGTAGGCGCTCGGGCGGCGCGGGCACACGGGCCACGCCATCGGTATAAAACGAGCGTGGATTTTCTCCCACTTGGGGGTGCGGACAGAAAGTTGGACCGCGGGGCGGTCCGGACTGGAGGTCCGCATGTACAGCAGGGAGAAGGTCGAGCTCTTCCTCCTGGCGACGGAGGACGGCATGGGGCCCACCGCCGCCGCGGAGTTCGCGGGGGTCTCGGTGGGCGCGGCCAAGAAGTGGGCGACGGGGCACCTCCCGCACAGCTACACCGGGGCGCGCTGTAGAATCGGGGCGAGGAAACCGCCACGGAAGGAGGCCAGCTTGGGCCCCGACAAGTCGATCTACGCCCCGCCGGCGACCGGCCCGCTCGCCGGGCTCAACGAGGACCAGATAGAGAACCTGCTGCTCAGGGCGGTGTTGGCCGACCTAAAAGCGGAAGGGTGGGACCCGGCTTCGATCTCGAACAGGAGCAAGTGCGAGCTCGGCGAGAGATTGAGGCGGGCGACCGCCCTGCCCCTCCGCTCGATCACAGGTTTCTTGAGGATATCGAAGAGCTCCTATGAGTACTGGAGGCCCCGCGTCGCCGCGCGACCGCGACGCCGACATACGCGACCGCGTGGTGCGCATCTTCCGCGAGGGCTCGGGGTGCTGGGGGTACCGCACCGTCTGGGCGCGCCTGCGCCGCGAGGGCGTCCGGGCCAGCGAGAAGCGCGTGGCCCGCGTGATGCGCGAGGAGGGCCTCGAGGTCGTCTACAACAAGAGGCGCGCCCGGGGCTACAGCTCCTACGCCGGCGAGGTCTCCAAGGCACCGGAGAACCTCGTGAACAGGAGGTTCCGCGCCGACGAGCCCAACCGGCTGTGGCTCACCGACATCACCGAGTTCAGGCTCCCGGGCGGCGAGAAGGTCTGCCTGAGCCCGATCGTCGACTGCTTCGACGGGATGCCCGTCGCCTGGTCGATCGGGCTGCACCCCGACAAGCGCCTCGCGAACTCGAGCCTGCTCAAGGCCTGCGCGGCGAGGCCGGCGGGCGCGCGCACGACGATCCACTCGGACCGGGGCGGCCACTACCGCTGGCCGGAGTGGATCGGGATCTGCGAGGAGAACGGCCTGGTCAGGAGCATGTCCGCGAAGGGCTGCAGCCCGGACAACTCGGCCTGCGAGGGCTTCTTCGGCCGCCTCAAGAACGAGTTCTTCCGCTACAGGGACTGGGAGGGCGTGACGGCCGAGGAGTTCATGGGAAGGCTCGAGGCCTACCTCGTGTACTATCGTGAGGAGCGGATCAAGAAGTCCCTCGGGTGGCTGAGCCCGATGGAGTACCGCAGGAAGCTTGGATACGCCTAGGCGCGGTCCAAGAAATCGTCCGCACCCCCTTTGAGCGTTCGAGTGCGCTCTAAACGGGAGAAAATCCACGCTCATGAATGTGACAAAGGGACTGCCCCTTTGTCACATCCGGGACTGACCCTAGACCGGCTTGACCTCCAGCTTTATCCCCTCGGCGCAGGAGTCGCCCAAAACATCCGAAAGGGCCCAGGTCGCATATAGCGGCAAATAGAGAACCGCTCCGTTGCGCTCAACGTTGCCTCTCGAGAAAACAATCCCGAGCCTTACGCCATATTCAGCCGTATCAAGCACATGACCGAGCGCAGCGTGCGCGTGGTAATAGGAGCCCGATTTAACCTCGATCGGAACAGCCGTCCCATCCGGTCCATCGACCACAAAGTCCACTTCACCGCGCTTTTTTGTCTGATAGTAGTAAAGCTGGCGATCTTGGGCAGCCAGCTGCTGGGCCACCACGTTTTCGTAAATGCCGCCCAGATTGGGCTCCTTGCTATCAAGATACGCCGCTTGGGCGACTCCAACGGGGTAGCGCGCCATCAACATGCCCGTATCCGATTGATATAGCTTGAACTGCGATGGCCGTGCCGTCTTGAGCAGGGGCGATTTTGGCTCGGTTACGATATCGGCTTTGAGAGCAGCGCCGGCATCGACAAGCCATACAAAATCTCGCTGATACTTCTCGTAGTGAGCCTTGGGGTCAATGGAATTGAGCACGAAGCGCTTGTTTTCGCCCTCGAGCATAATAGGGAGCTGATCGTAGATGCTCTGCACCTGAAGGGCTCGCCCGCTTGCATACTTGGAGATATCCCGCCGGTACTGTTCGTTGAGCTCTGACTGTAGCTGACGAACAGAGGCAAGGTCGCCCTGCGTGTCAAGGAAACGCTGCACGACCTCCGGCATTCCGCCGACAACGGTATAGGTCCTGAAGTTTGCCATCATCGCGTCATGAATGTAATCAGGAACGGGCCTCTCGCTGATACACGCGTCACGTATCGTTTGGCGAGCCCCCTCGCTCACCCCGATTGCCCAGCAAAACTCCTCAAAATCGAGCGGGAACATCCTAAGCTCGTGAACATACCCCACGGGATAGGACCTGACGCCCTTGAACTGAGTCCCGAGCATTGACCCCGAAAACGCCCAGCGGCACCTCCCGTCCTCAACAAGGAACTTTGCCATCGTCATGATGTCGGGGGCCTCTTGGACCTCATCGATAAACACGAGCGTTTTGCCTGGTGCAATCGACTTCCCCGAAAGAAGCGTCACCCTGCTGATGAAATCATCGGCATCCCGCGCCTCGAGAAGAGCATCTTTTGCCTGGCGATTTTCCATGAGGTTAAGCTCGATGTAGGTTGCATGGTTGGCTTTGCCAAATGCGCGAATCGAATAGCTTTTGCCGATCTGGCGAGAACCCGTAATGAATAAGGCCTTTTGCTCGGCAGACTTCAGCCAACGCTCCAGCTCTGCCGCTATTTTCCTGCGCAGCATAGGCTCTCCCCTCAGTGTCATCAAATGAAATGCAACGTTTTATACGCTTGATTATCGATGAAACGCAGAATTTTTAGAACCTAAAATCGGATGAAATGCAGAGATTTGAGATTATAAGCAAAAAAGAAGGGACACTACCCGCGAATGTGACAAAGGAACTGTCCCTTTGTCACATTGCGCTCAACTACTCGTCGACGATCTCGGCAAGCCAGACGTTCAGCGTATCGACCTCGGGACAGCAGAACTTTGCCGTACCAGGCTCGTTGCCAGGCACGGTTCCGCCATAGCGCAGGATATCGATATAGGGAAAGCCCACATGGCAGGCCATGGCGCACATCTTGCCGCGATCGCGGTCGAAGTCGAAGACGTCACCCGGCTTGTGCCCGTGATGGCAGCGGCATGTGCCCAGCTGGTCCACGCAGCTAATGCGAATACGTGGGCGCTTGCCGCGCGGGGCACCGAGCGGCTTGTTCTCGCCCGCTGCCTCGGTGCCGCCCTCGCCGGCGCTACTCATGGTCGATCACATCCAGGCAGGCCTCGATGGGCAGGCCGGCGGACTTATCCTCCTGGTCGGCATTGCGCTCGATAAGCTCCGCTACCACGCGCATGGCATCGCTCGTCGCACGCTGCAGGCTCCAACCGGCCATGACGCGGCCGACGAGCACCGCCGAGAACGTGTCGCCCGTGCCCGGGAAGTAGACCGGGATCAGGTCGAAGGGAATCGTGAAGTACTCCCCCGCCACATGGTCGTAACCGATGACGACATTCGCACCGTCGACTACAGCGCTCGTAATGACCACCGACTTGGCGCCCAGGACACGCACGGCATCCACAAGAGCGCGGCCCTCATCGGGCGTGATTTGCTCGGCAATGGGCGTATCGGTGAGTAGGCACGCCTCGGTGTAGTTTGGCACCGCATAGTCGGCGCACTCGAGCAGGCTGCGCATGAGACCGATCGTGGACTCGGGCACGCCGGCGTAGAGCTTGCCGTTGTCGCCCATGATGGGGTCGACGAACACCTTGGTGCCCTTTTGCGCGCGACGGTGGCAGAAGTCCGAAATGATGCGCGTCTCTTCCTCGGTCACGATAAAGCCGGTGGAGATGGCGTCGAACTCAAAGCCGAGCTCCTCCCAGATGGCGAGGCTCTGGCGCACGTACTCGGTGGTGTCATGGATGTAGAACTTGGGATAGTTGAGCGTATCGGACACCAGCGCCGTCGGCAGGTTGTGGATGCGGTAGCCCATATGCGACAGCACCGGCAGCATGGCGGAAAGCGCGACCTTGCCGTAGCCGCACATATCGTTGATCAGCAGCAGCTGAGTGTTCTTCATGAGGGTCTCCCTTGGTTTGGGCACGGCGCAGCGGCGCCACAGTGCGACTAAGTGTAGCGCAGGGGACGTTGTGAACGGGCGCTGGCGCCGCGGAGGCCACATTGTTGCGGAAAGGTTTCGGAAATGGGGGCATAGGCCTTGTGGCTATGCCCGACGATTGAACGTCAGATTGCCGCTTAGGAACGCTTGCAGCGTCGAGCCGTTACGCGGTTTGGTAAAACCGCGTAACCACTAGTTTGGTACCTTGACATTTATTTCTCACGCTCCTAGATTAGTTAGGCACAAAACAATTCATCTACCTAACTAAAGAAAGGAGCGAAGATTAGATATGTGTGTTGAACCACACGCCCATCCGCATAAACCCGGCGACGACCCCTCGCAGCCGGTAGACGAGCCCGAGACTCAGTCCAAGGAGGACCGTCTCGCCAAGAGAATCCTCCATGGGCTGGGGTTTTGCGGCCATTACATGCATTTTCACGGCGGCGGCATATCTGGCAAGGCGCCCATCGTCTGCCTGCTCGCCAAGCAGCCGACCGGCGAGCTGTCCCAACAGGAGCTCGGCATGCACTTCGACCTCAAGCCGGGGTCCCTTTCCGAGATTCTGTCCAAGCTCGAACTGGGCGGTCTTATCGAACGCAGTCGCAATCCCAAAGACCGTCGGCAGCTCACCATCCGCCTGACCGATGCGGGATGGGAAAAGGCCCGCGTTGAGCAGGCGGCCCGCATCCGCTTTAGAGAGCAGGCCTTTAGCGCGCTCACCCACGACGAGCGCGAGCAGCTCGCCGAAATGCTCGAGAAAATCCGTGTAACCTGGGAGGAACTGGATGATTAAAACCCTCATGGGAAGCATCCGCGACTATATGAAAGTCACCGTTGCCACGCCATTGCTCGTGCTTGGCGAGGTGCTCTGCGAGATGCTGATTCCATTTATCACCGCCAACCTGATCGATGCCATCAAAGACGGCGCCACCGTAGCCGAGATGCTTCCCACCGCGGGCTTTTTGGTGCTCATCGCGCTGACATCGCTTGCTTTTGGCGCCGCTGCCGGCGTCACCTGCAGCCATGCGAGCTGCGGCTTCGCTAAGAACCTGCGTCACGACCTGTTCTACAAGATCCAGACGTTCAGCTTTGCCAACATCGATGAGTTCTCGAGCTCCTCGCTCGTCACGCGCCTGACCACCGATATCAACAACGTGCAGCAGGCCTTTATGATGATCATCCGTATCGCCGTGCGCGCGCCGCTGGTATTGATCTTCGCCTTTACCATGGCATTTATCATGGGCGGCAGCGTCGCCATGGTCTACCTGGTCATCATTCCGCTGCTGGGCTTTGGACTGTTCTTTATCATCTTTAAGGTGCGCCCCATCTTCTCGCGCGTGTTCCACAAGTACGACGCCCTTAACGAGTCCGTCGAGGAAAACGTCACCGGCATGCGCGTAGTTAAGAGCTATGTGCGCGAAGACTTTGAGAAGGAGAAGTTCGCGACCGCTGCGCGCGACGTCCAGATGGACTTCACCCGCGCCGAGAAGCTGCTTGCCTTTAACAACCCCATGATGAACATCTGCGTCAACGGCGCGTTTGTCGTCATCATCTACCTGGGCTCCAAGCTCATCATCACGAGCCAGGGCACGCTGTTCGACGTGGGCCAGCTCTCCTCGATCTTTACCTATGGCTTCCAAATCCTCATGAGTCTGATGCAGCTGTCGATGATCTTTGTCATGGTGACCATGGCCGACGAATCGGCGCACCGCATCACCGAGGTGCTGGCCGCCGAGCCCACGATCGCCGATCCCGCCGAGCCCGTGCTCGAGGTTGCCGACGGTTCCATCGACTTTGACCACGTGAGCTTTAAGTATTCCGCGCATGCGAAGCGCCAGGCGCTCGACGATATCGACCTGCACATTAAGAGCGGCGAGACCATCGGCATCATCGGCGGCACCGGCTCGGCCAAGTCCACGCTCGTAAACCTCATCGCCCGTCTGTACGACGCCACCGAAGGTACCGTGCGCGTGGGCGGCATAGACGTACGCGACTACAACTTGGACGCCCTGCGCCACCAAGTGGCCATGGTATTGCAGAAAAACGTGCTGTTTAGCGGCACGATTGCCGAGAACCTGCGTTGGGGCGACCCGAACGCCACCGACGAAGAGGTCCGCGAGGCCGCGCACCTGGCCTGCGCCGACGAGTTTGTCGACGGCTTCCCCAAGGGCTATGACACCTGGATCGAACAGGGCGGCTCCAATGTTTCCGGCGGCCAGAAGCAGCGCCTGTGCATTGCGCGTGCCCTGCTGCGTCGCCCCAAGATCTTGATCCTGGACGACTCCACGAGCGCCGTCGACACCAAGACCGACGCCAAGATTCGCGCAGGGCTGGCAAGCTATCTGCCCAACACGACCAAGCTCATCATCGCCCAGCGCATTAGCTCCGTGCAGGATGCAGACCGCATCATCGTCATGGAGGGCGGCCGCATCGCGCAGATCGGCAACCATGACGAGCTGCTTAAGACAAGCGCGATCTACCGCGAGACCTTTACCTCGCAAAACAAGATGTCTGCCGAGGGCGAAGAGGCCGTCGGGGCCGACACCGAGGCATCCGCAACGCAAGCTCAGACCCAGGAAGGAGGCGAGGCACATGAGTAAGGCAACGACCGCCGAGCGCGCGCTCAACCGCAAGGGCGGCACCATGTCGCGCCTCATCAAGACGCTCTTTGGCTTCTACCCCGTGCTTTTGCCCCTCGTCGTCGTCGGCGTGGTGCTCTGCGCCATCATCAACTCCATCGGCGCGACCTTCCTTCAGAGCGCCCTGCAGATTATTAGCGAATCGTGGCAGTCGGGCGATTGGGAAGCCGCGCAGCCCAAGATCGCACAGCTCGTGACCACCCTCGCCTGCATCTACGGCGTCGGCATCCTGTCCTCGCTCTTCTGGAACCGCGCCATGGCCATCGTCACGCAGGGCTCGCTCGAGAAACTGCGCGAGAAGATGTTCAACCGCATGCAGGACCTGCCAATCCGCTACTTCGACACACACCAGCGCGGCGACATCATGAGCCACTACACCAACGACATCGACACGCTGCGCCAGATGATCAGCCAGTCGCTGCCCAACCTGCTCATGACGGTCATCGTCATCGCCACGGTGTTCTTTATCATGCTGTACTACAGCGTGTGGATGTGCCTGGTCATTGTGGCCGGTGTCGCCTTTATGACCTTTATGACCAAGCTGCTCGGCTCCAACTCCGCGCGCTTCTTCATTGCGCAGCAGACCGAGCTCGGCGTGGTCGAGGGCCATATCGAGGAAGTCATGAACGGCCAGAAGGTCGTCAAGGCATTCTGCCACGAGTCTGCCGCCGAGGCCGATTTTGACGAGCGCAACGAAAAGCTCTTCGAGGTCTCGCAGAAGGCCAACATGTACGCCAACATCCTCATGCCTATCCTTATGAACCTGGGCAACCTGCTCTACGTGCTGGTGGCCCTTGCCGGCGGCATTTTCCTGGCGCTGGGCGTGCCCAACCTGAGCATCTCGGGCATGGCGCTGTCCATCGCCGTCGTGGTGCCGTTCCTCAACATGACCAAGCAGTTCTGCGGACAGATCGGTCAGATCTCGCAGCAGATCAACGCCGTGGTCATGGGCCTCGCCGGCGCCGACCGCATCTTTGAGCTCATCGACGAGAAGCCCGAAGCCGACGAAGGCTACGTGACGCTCGTCAACGCGCAGGTGAACCCCGATACCTGGCAGCTCGAGGAGGCCGACCACCATACCGGCATGTGGGCATGGAAACATCCGCACCGCGCAACCGGCGAGATCGAGTACGTGCCGCTACGCGGCGACTTGGTTATGGACAACGTGGACTTTGGCTACACGCCCGACCACGAGGTGCTGCACGGCGTGTCCGTATACGCCAAGCCGGGCCAGAAAGTTGCGTTTGTCGGCGCCACCGGTGCCGGCAAGACGACTATCACCAGCCTCATCAACCGTTTCTATGACATTGCCGATGGCAAGATCCGCTACGACGGTATCAACGTCAATAAGATTCGCAAGGCCGATCTGCGCCGCTCGCTGGGCGTCGTGCTGCAGGACGTGAACCTGTTCACCGGCACCGTGATGGATAACATCCGCTACGGCAACCTGGATGCCACCGACGAGGAGTGCATCGCGGCGGCCAAGCTCGCGGGCGCGGACGACTTTATCACCCGCCTGCCCGACGGCTACGACACCATGCTCACCGGCAACGGCGCACAGCTGTCGCAGGGCCAGCGCCAGCTGATCTCGATCGCACGCGCCGCCGTCGCCGATCCGCCGGCGATGATTCTGGACGAGGCCACGTCGAGCATTGACACCCGCACCGAGGCCATCGTGCAGGCGGGCATGGACAAGCTCATGGAGGGCCGCACGACGTTTGTCATCGCGCACCGCCTGTCCACCGTGCGCAACTCCGACGCGATCATCTGCCTGGACCACGGCCGCATCATCGAGCGCGGCAACCACGACGAGCTGATCGCCAAGCGCGGATATTACTACCAGCTGTACACCGGAGCGTTTGAGCTGGAGTAGTTCGGCCCGCCGAGATGGCCGATTTGCCGCTCATTCGTCGGGCATGACCCCTAAGGTCAATACCCTCCTCTTTCGGGGCAAATCGACTCATCTCAGCGACCCAAACACAATGCGCCGCAACGAATAAAGCCTCCGCAGCATACACGAGCTGCGGAGGCTTTTCTATGCCCTTTGTTACAAGCTTACCGTTCCTCGCGTTGCGGCCCGGCTGCCTCGGCTGTCTTTACGCGGTTCTTGTCGATGTACATGTTTTTGTCGGCCTGGGAAAAGAGCTCGCGCATCGTAGGTGGTTCATCAAAATCACTGGAAAGTGCATAGCCCACCGCATAGCTGATAGGCATGTCGGGGTGAGCCTCGGAATACTCGTTCACGTTCGCACGAACCCGAGCGAGACAGGACTCCACGGCAGCTCGATCGACATCCCACAGCACCGCGATAAACTCATCGCCACCGTCGCGGCCCACGAAGCAGGTCTCGGACGCCACGCACCCCAGCTGCTGGGCAAAAGAACGGATGTATTCGTCGCCCTTCTCGTGGCCGAAGTTGTTATTGACCGTATGCAGATTGTTAAGGTCGAAGACGCACACCGCAACGGGCGCCTCCGCGGAGACAGGCCGCTCCTGCCCCAAGATCTCCTCGCACTTGTTCTTGTTGGGCAGTCCCGTGGCTTCATCGAGATAGACTTTGCTCTGCAGCTCGCGATTGAGCGCGGCAGTTCGCACCGCGCGAACAAGTTCGACCGCAAAGGTCGCCACCAAGCCCACGATGTCGATGATCACCAAGCCCTCGAGATAGTTGAGCGCCGACGCCTTCTCCTGGGAATAGTCCTCCGCGAGTCGTGTGGCATCGTCGCAAATGCCAAAGAACTCCTCGCTCATGGAGATGATGTCGGTGCTCTCGTAGCCGACTTCGCGCACGCGGCTAATCTCGGCGCAAAGCTCATCAAAATAATTTGCAAGCTCGGTCATCTTTGCCTGATACTCGTCGTCGTCGAGACGGACGAGGTTGAGGTCGTCACTTCCGTAACGCAAACCGTTAATGTATGAATCCACCGCTTTGAGCAGGTCATCTTGAGGCTGGCCTGCATCCTCAAGCTTAACGATTCGCTGCGTGGTACCGCGCACCAGACCGGCGTAGTTGACCACGCGCGCCGTGCCCTGGATATCAGAGACGAGCAGCATGACATTGATGAAGAAGAAGATGAGAACTGCCGTGAGCACCATCATGAGCAAACGCACCGCCTGGCTGGCCTTCTTGGCGACAGAAGTATTCACAAGTTCAATCCCCCAAATGACAAAAGCACAGGTGATACGCAGTGTGCTGAAATTCACGTGAGATCAACTCTACCAGATGATTTTTCTAGGACGGGAATTAAAGAATCATCGACACGATAGCTATTTGAGAAGTTGTGCCATGGCGTTGACGAATTTTTGGACTTGGAGGGTGGGCTCGAGCGGGTAGTGCAGAAAGACCGGCACCTCGCGGCCGCACAGGAACGGCACGCCCACAAAGGCAGGGTGCACCCCCGACCACGCTCCGCAGGTGAGTACCGCGTCGCCCTTTTCCTCCGCCTCGTTAAAGAGCGCAAAGTCGAAGCTGTCCACATCGATCACGTCCACGCCGCCGTCTGCCAACAGATCGATACGCAGGCTGTCCATAGCGTCGTTGCCGTGGCGGAGCACGCGCAGGCGCATGCCCTCTAAGTCGGCAACCGTAATGCGTGTCTTGCGCGCCAGCGGGCTCGTCCGTGGCACGTCGATATAAAACGTCACGTTAACGATGCGGAGCTTTTGGCAGGCATCACCCCAGCGCGGGGTCGAAAAACTCGACTGCACTACATCCACCTCGCGACCAAGGCTGCGCATGACGGATTCGCGCTCGTCATAGAGGTCGCTTACCGGCACGATCTCAAATCGCAGCGATGGTTCCAGATCGTGGATGCCCGACCACATCGACAGCGTCTGGCGCCCCGGGCACATCATCGACACACCCAGGCGCACGGCACCGCCAGCGCCCGCCGCGCGTCGGGCGCGGCGCAGCGCGTCCTCGGACTGCCGCATGATCGAGCGCGCGTCGTCCACCAGCAGAGCACCTGCCGGCGTCACCTTAACACCAGAATGCGAGCGCTCGAACAACGTGATGCCGAACTCGGCCTCGAATCCCGACACCTGTTTGACGAGCGCCGGGGTCGACACGCGCAATTTTGCCGCCGCACGCGAAAAGCTTCCCAGCTCCGCGGCGGCCGATACAACCACAAATCATCAAACAAACACAACAAACACCCCAAATCACACCCATAACCACAAAAAACCAAATCGTCGATCGTACACGTCAATCTCCCGTTTTCGCGCCCGTGGCCACATGGTGCCATAGGGGGTTGTTTTCGCAGGTCACGCGCTCAATTGAGAATAAACTGCATCGCACAGTGTAAACCTACGGTTAACGCCATTCTAACAAATATGCAATTCACCTGCGCAAATGCAAAGCATACGATAACCAGCGAAAACCACGTGGGTCGGTTAATGGGAGCGACCCACCGGGAGGCACAAGAAGGGAAGTTCCTATGAGCAACTGGCTTAAGCTCGAGGGCGATGTCTGCGCCGTGACCGGCGCGCTCGGCGGTATGGGCGTCGAGATTTGCCGCGAGTTCGCCCGCAACGGCGCCAACGTCGTCCTGCTCGATTTGGACGAGGAAAAGGTCAAGGCCGCAGCCGCCGACCTCGCTGCCGAGTTTGGCATCCACGCCGAGGGCTACAAGATGAACGCCACCGACGAGGCCGAGGTTCAGGCCGCCGTCGACGCCACGATCCGCGACTTCGGCCGCATCGACGTTCTCGTCAACACCGCCGGCATCCTGCGCTTCGCCGCCATGGAAGACCTGCCGCTGAGTGACTGGAACGAGGTCATCAACGTCAACCTCACCGGTTACTTCATCACCTCGCAGCGCTTTGGTCGCGAGATGATCAAGGCCGGCCAGGGCCGCCTGGTGCACATCTCGACCGTTGCCAGCCACTCCCCCGAGACGTTCTCGGGCGTGTACAGCTCCACCAAGGCGGGCGTCAACATGATGTCCAAGATGCTCGCCGCCGAGTGGGGCCCCTACGGCGTCCGCTCCAACTGCGTCGAGCCTTGCTTCGTTAAGACCCCGATGTCGGCCAACTTCTACGCCGACCCCGAGGTCGAGAAGAGCCGCAGCCGTCTGATCGCCACGCGCCGCATCGGCGAGGTCAGCGATATCGCCAACGCCGTCATGTTCCTGGCGTCCAAGCGCTCGGACTTTACCACCGGCGATGCCATCAAGGTCGACGGCGGCTTCTCCAACATGATGGGCGACCTCACCGCCAAGCCCGGCGGCCGTCGCGCCTATGCCGACAACTACCTTAAGAACAAGGGTGTCGAGCTTTGGTCCGATGAGTCCGGTGTCGCCAAGCCGACCGACCAGTAAACCAACCTGGCAGGGAGGTCCCGCGGACACGTCCGCTCCTCCCCCGCATCGATTAGAAAGAGTCCAATGGCTTCCACCAACTCCAACAAGGGTCGCGCCGTCGTGCTTTCCGCCGCGTGCGTCACCATGTTCTTCATCAGCTCCATCGCGCTGTATTCCGTCGTGAGCAAGAACCTGCTCGCCGTCTACCCCGAGTGGTCCAGCGCCCTTACCTGGGCGTTCCCGGTCTTCCAGACCATCATGGCCGTGACGGGCATCTTCGCCGGCCGCATCTCCGACAAGATCGGTCCGCGCAACGTCGTGATCGCTGCCGCCGTGTGCTACGGCCTGGGCTGGTTCATGTCCGGCACCGTCACCGAGCCGTGGCAGTTCTACCTGTGGTTCTCGCTCGTCGCCGCCATCGGCAACGGTCTGGGCTACAACCCGGCGCTCACCACCGGCCAAAAGTGGTTCATTGACAAGAAGGGCCTCGCCTCCGGCATCACCCTGGCCGCTTCGACCGCCGGCCCCGCCGTGCTGTCCCCGGTGCTCGCCTCGCTGCTCATCCCGAGCCTGGGCATCTTTGGCGCCCTCAAGGCACTCGGCGTCATCTTCTTTGTGACGATCGCCGCCTCCGCCCTGTTCCTGAAGGCCCCCGAGGCCGGCTGGCTGCCCGAGGGCTTCGAGGCCCCCAAGGGCGGCGCGCATGCCGGCACCTTCGGCGACCTCACCCCAGGCGAGATGGTCAAGACCCCGCGCTTCTGGGTCCTCATCGTCACCTTCGCCTTTGCCGCCACCGCGGGCACCCTGCTCGTGGGCAAGGTTGCCTCCATCGCCGCCGTTCAGCTCTTCGCCGACCCCACGAGCGCCGCGGCCGTCGCCCTCGGCGGTGTGGTGGTCTCCGTCAACACCTGCGCCAACCTGGTCGGTCGTCTGTCCTTTGGCCAGATCATCGACAAGCTCGGCGCCTATAAGTCGCTGCTCATCAGCCTTGTCGTCACCATCGTCGCGCTCGTCATCATGTCGATGAGCTTTACGCAGAGCATGTTCTTTGTGGCGCTCGCCCTGCTCGGCTTTAGCTTTGGCGCCTTGCTCGTCATCTACCCGCCGCTCACCGGTGGCGCCTTTGGTACCAGCAACATCGGCGTCAACTACGGCATCATGTTTTTGGGCTACGCCGCTTCCACCTGGATCAGCCAGCCCATCACTGCCGTGCTGTATCACGCCGAGGCCGGCAGCGCCGCCTACCAGCAGTCCTTCTACGGCGCCATTGTGATCGCCGCCATCGCCGTCGTACTCACTGTCTACATGATGGTCTCCGACAGCAAGAAGAAGTCCGCCTAGTTTTACCGATGCGACAAAGGGACAGCCCCTTTGTCGCATTCCACCGGTCACCAGTATTAAGGAGTCGAAATGTCTGAGCTCAACCCCGTCCGCATTGCCGTTATCGGCGCCGGCGCCATGGGCCGCAACCACATCCGCTTTGTCACCGAGGAACCCGAGGCCGAGCTCGTCGCCATCGCCGACGCATTTGAGGGCGCCCGCGCCACGGCCGAGGCCGCCGGCGTGCCGTTTTACACCGATCCCGCCCAGATGATGGACGAGGCCAAGCCTGAGGCCGTCATTATCGCCACCCCCAACGACCTGCACCTGGGCGTTGCCCGCGAGGCTGTGAAGCGCAACATCGTGCCGTTGGTCGAAAAGCCGATCTCCAACGATCTCGAGGATGCCCAGGCCTTCGCCGCCGAGGCCGAGACCGCCGGCGTGCCCGTGCTCGTGGGTCAGCACCGTCGCCACAACCCCTTCGTCAACAAGGCCAAGGAAATCATCGAGTCCGGCGAGCTGGGCAAGCTCACCGTGTCGAGCTTCCACTACATGATCTATAAGAATGACGAGTACTTCGATGTCGAGTGGCGCCGCAAGAAGGGTGCCGGCCCGATCCTGGTCAACCTGGTTCACGACGTCGACCTGCTCCGCTATCTGCTGGGCGAGCCCGTTGCCGTCCAGGGTATGCAGTCCAGCGCCGCCCGCGGTTTTGAGACCGAGGACTCCGCCGTGGTCAACGTCCGTTTTGCCGACGGCGCGCTCGCGAGCATGACCATCTCTGACGCCACCGCCAGCCCCTGGAACTGGGAGGCGACCGCTCGCGAGGATCCGCAGTACCGCCCCTTCGACGCCGACGCCTACTTTATCGGCGGCACCAAGGGCGCCCTTTCGCTGCCCCGCCTGCACCAGTTCTCCTACGACGGCGCCTCTAACTGGCACAAGCCGCTGCAGATGGAGATTCCGGCCGTCGACCCGGCACTGCCGCACAAGATGCAGCTCAAGCACTTTGTGAAGGTTGTCCGCCGCGAGGTCGAGCCCGTCGTGACCCCCGCCGATAACGTCAAGACGCTCACGCTTCTCAACGCCATCAAGGAGGCCGCCGAGACCGGCCAGCTCGTTGAGCTGTAATGCCTTAAGAGCGGGCCGCGGCAAACTCCCCGCCGAGCGCCTCGGCCCGCCACCAACAAGCCCCTCTTCTTTGCCCCGCGAGCAGCCTCCTGCCCGCGGGGCATTTTGCTACCTTGCCGACGATTATTCTGGAGCGAGGCTATTTTGCGCCTCAGCTTGGTTCGTTCGTCACGAAATGGGCCTATCTACTACGTTTAACCGATCGCCCTCAAGCATGCCGAATTTCGCGAGATAAAAACCGCAGGTAAACGGCTTGCCGACTGTCGGAAAACCCAGGTATGGTCAGCCCCTACGGGTAAAACGTAGTAGATAGGCCGTTTTCGTGGCGCGGCCCCAAAACAGCCTTTTGGGACGGGTGGTATCCTTGGTAGCCCTGTGCTGCAAACGCACCTTAAACGCAAGGAGTCCCATGGATCTTATCGCCCAGCTCGCCCACGAGCTCAACCTTAAGGCCGCCAACATCGAGGCGGCCGTCAAGCTCATCGACGAGGGCAACACCATCCCCTTTATCTCGCGCTACCGCAAGGAAGCCACAGGCGGAATGGACGACGTCGCCCTGCGCGCACTCGACGAGCGCCTGTCCTACCTGCGCAATCTTGAACAGCGCAAAGAGGACGTCATTCTGCTCATCGACGCCCAGGGCAAACTTACGCCCGAGCTCGAACAGCAGATTCGCGAGGCCACGCAGCTCCAGCGTGTCGAGGACCTCTACAAGCCCTACCGCAAAAAGCGCATGACCCGCGCGCAGAAGGCCCGCGAGGCAGGCCTGGAGCCGCTTGCCAACGTGATCATCATGCAGGCATCCGCCAAGGGCAGCGCGCTCGACGCCGCCGCGGCCTACGTCAACGAGGAAGCCGGCTTCGACACGCCCGAGAAGGCGCTCGCCGGCGCGGCGGACATCGTGGCCGAGACGGTGGCCGAAGACCCCGAGAACGTCGCCGACCTGCGCGCCTTTACGCAAAACACCGCCGACATCGTCGTCGAGGCGACCGACCCCGCCGAGAAGACTCCCTACGAGCCGTACTACAGCTATGATGAGCCGCTGCGCCGCATCCCCAACCACCGCGTGCTGGCTATCGACCGCGGCGAGCGCGAGGGCAAGCTCCGCGTGCGCGTGAACGTCGACGGCGCTACGGCCACGGCACGCCTCGGCAGCCGTTGGCCCCGACGCCAGGGTGTCTTCGCCCCCATTTTCGACGCCGCCATCGCCGACGGCTACAAGCGCCTCATGGCCCCCTCGCTGGAGCGCGAGGCCCGCGCCAAACTCACCGTCCGTGCGCAGACCGAGGCTATCAACGTCTTTGCCAAGAATCTCGAGGGCCTGCTCTCGGCACGCCCCGTCCGTGGCGCCCGCGTGCTCGCGCTCGATCCGGGCTACCGCACCGGCTGCAAGATCGCCGTTATGGACGAGACCGGCAAGCTGCTCGACCACGGCGTGGTCTACCCCACCAAGCCGCGCCACGACGTCGCCGGCACCAAGCGTGAGCTCGCCCGCCTCGTCAAGAAGGACGGCGTCAACACCATCGTCATCGGCAACGGCACCGCCAGCCGCGAGACCGAGGAAGTCGTCTCGGAGTTCATTGCCGAGCAGGCGCCCAGCCTTCGCTACACCATCGTTAACGAAGCCGGCGCGTCGGTGTACTCCGCCTCCGAGCTCGCCAGCCAGGAGTATCCCGACCTGGACGTCACCGTGCGTGGCGCCATGAGCCTGGGCCGCCGTCTGCAGGACCCGCTGGCAGAGCTCGTCAAGATTCCGCCCCAGTCCATCGGCGTGGGCCAGTACCAGCACGACCTTGACCAGGCCGAGCTTTCGCGCACCCTGGGCCACGTGGTGGAGGACGTCGTCAACCGCGTGGGCGTCGACGTCAACACCGCAAGCGCGAGCCTGCTGGGATACGTATCGGGCATCACGCCGAGCGTGGCCAAGAATATCGTGGCCTACCGCGAGGAAAACGGTGCCTTTACCGATCGCCGCCAGCTTAAGAAGGTCCCCAAACTGGGACCCAAGGCATATCTCAACGCCGCGGGCTTCCTGCGCATCAGCGGTGGCAAGAACCCGCTCGACACGACAAGCGTCCACCCCGAGAGCTACGAGGTAGCCACGGCCGTCCTGGAGCGCGCAGGCGTTAAAGCCAGTGAGCTCAGCCGCGGCGGCGTACCCGACATCGAGCGCCGCCTGGGCAGCATCTCGGCGCTGGCAAGCGACCTGGACTGCGGCACCCTCACGCTCATCGACATTGTCAACGAGCTCAAGAAGCCCGGTCGCGACCCGCGCGACGACGCGCCCGAGGTGGTCTTTAGCCGCTCGGCGCTTTCCATCGACGACCTGGAACCCGGCATGGAACTCAAGGGAACGGTGCGCAACGTTGTGGACTTTGGCGCCTTCGTCGACGTGGGCGTGCACCAGGACGGCCTCGTGCACATCTCCAAGCTGGCCAACCGCTTTGTCAAGCACCCCAGCGATGTGGTGCGCGTCGGTGACACGGTCAAGGTGTGGGTCGAGAAGGTCGATCGCGACCGCAAGAAAATCTCCCTCACCATGGTACAGGGGAAGTAAACCGCCAAAGCAAAGGTACCCCCTGCAGCGACGTGCAAAATCGCGAGTATTCTGCAATTTCCGCCGTTCCGGATGCCCCGCAGAGGCGAAAAAGCAAAAAAAACAGCCCCCGTTTTAGCGTCATCAGAGCCAAAACGGGGGCTGTTCCGTGCTTCACCCAACTGGTAAAAGCCTTTACCTTGCTGAATACTCTCAATTTTGCACGGCGCAGGCGGGGGTACCTTTGCCCACGGCAGGATATGGAAGCCAAGCGCCAACTTGCTGGCAAGCTCGTGTCGGCAGCCCCGGCCTTTCCTTTGCCTAGCGCGACCCTCGCGAAGCGCGTGAGCGATAGGGAAAGGAAAGGCCGGGGCGAGCAGCCCGCGGCGTAGCCAGCGTTCGCGTTACGGCAGAATATGGAAACCCAAAGCGGCGATATCCTTGGCAAAGCCGCGGACGGTATCGAGCGAGACCTCGTACGGATCACGGCCGATGTTCTTGCGCTTGGCAAGGATGCTGTTGGGCACCGTGATGATCTGGCAACCGCATCCTTCCGCCTGGTAAATGTTGATGAGCTCGCGCGTGGACGCCCACAGGACCTCACAGTTGGGCTTGATGGCGGCCTTCTTGACCGACTCCGTCATAAACGGAATGGGGTCGACGCCGGTGTCGGCGATGCGGCCGGCAAAGAGCGAGATGATGGACGGCGTCTCGGTGTCAACGGCCTCGACCATCTCATCGACCTGCGTAGGCGTAAAGATGGTAGTGACGTTGACCTTGATGCCGTCGGCGGAAAGCTTGCGGACCAGCTCGGCGGTGGACTCGCCCTTGGTGGTCACGCACGGAATCTTGACGTAGACGTTCTCGGCCCAGGTAGCGATCTCGCGGGCCTCGACCTCCATGGTCTCGACGTCGTCGGCAAAGACCTCAAACGACACGGACACATCGGTGATGTGGGCCAGGACCTCCTTGGCAAACGCGCGGTAATCCGTCACGCCGCCCTTCTTCATAAGGGACGGGTTGGTCGTGAAACCCTGAACGTTGCCGTTCTCGTACATGTCGAGCATGCCCTCGAGGTTTGCACCGTCAGCGAACACCTTGATTGCCATCTGCCTGATTCCTTTCGTTAGCATACGGCCGATAAACTGCTAAACACTTTACCTACGTTTATCAAGGCGTGAACTGCGGTTTTTTATCTTCTCGGCGAACGGTATAAACGCTTTAGCGTTTTTGAGCACACCTTCCAGCAGCAAAACGATTTTGCAGGGCGGGCCCATTTGAGCCGCCCGCCGCGGGTGAACGGTAATTGGGCGGTTCCCGCTAGATCAACCCAAAGTGGCGCATCGCCGTGACGGTGCCGTCGTGCTCGACGTCGTCGGTCACATAGTCGGCGACCGCCTTGACCTCGGGCATGGCGTTGCCCATGGCGACAGCCATCTCGACAGCGGAGAGTATGCCCAGGTCGTTGCCCGAATCGCCGAAGCCAAAGGTGCGCGCGTTACGGCTGCATCCCAGATACTCCAGTGCTCGCGCCACGCCCACGCCCTTGTCAATGCCCTTGGGGCTCAGCTCGCGGTTTGCTTGCTGGGCTCGCTTGGAAGATCGGCGGTAAACGCGTCTCCCAGTCAATCCGGCACCGCCGAGGCAAACCCCACACGCGCCCGCCGGCAAGCGGCACGCGCCCGCCAACGCAAAGGTCCGGCGGGACGCACCTAGCATCCCGCCGGACCGTCACTCGTCCAGGAGGTCGCCGCGACGAGCCCCTAGATCTTCGCAAGCTCCTCGGAGATGACGCGACAGACATCCTCAGCCTGAGGCATCACGCCGTACATCTCGAAGAAGCCGTGGTCGCAGCCGCGATAACGAATCGCAGTGACGTCAACGCCCGCATCCTGCAGCCTCTTCGCGAACAGCTCGTCCTGATAGCGCAGATAGTCATACTCGGAAGAGATGATGACCGTGCGGGGGAACGCGCTCACGTCCTCCGCGAACAGCGCGGAAATCAGCGGGTCGAGCATCTTGTCCGCATCGCCGTTGACGTACATGGGCGGAAGGTCGTTGTTGGCGAGGCGAATGCGATCAACCCTGCTCAGCGCCTCGGGCCTCTGCTCATCCACGACCTCGTACAGGTCATAGGACCACTCATCCGGAACGGGACCGCCATCAACGAGCGGATAAAGCTCGACAACCGCCTTGATCCTATCCGCGTGAGAGCCCTCGAGCACGACGGCATTCGACAGGCTGCCACCCGCAGAGTCACCAGCCACGGCAATGCGAGTCGCATCAACGCCCAGCTCGTCAGCGTGATCGACAAGCCAGTCGAGCGTCTTCACGCAGTCCTCAACGCCACCCGGGAACATCGTCTCGGGAGACAGGCGGTACTCCGGATAGATCGCGACGCAACCCGTGCGCTCCACGATGTCGCGCAGGCAGTTCTCGTACTGGCCGATGTTGCCCACCATGAACCCGCCGCCATGGATGAACACGAGCGCGGCAGACCCATCCTCGTGCCCCTCCGGCGTGAAGATGTGCAGCGGAATGCCCTTGTCGCCGAAGTTCATGACGACGGTCTTCTTGGCAACGTTCGCGCCCCTCACGACGTGGGTCTCCTTGTTGGGCGCGGAGCGCCACGCGATCACGTCCACCGGTCCGGCCGGCGCCGACCCCGCCGCAGGAGCCGCAGCGAGCTTCGCGTGCGCACGAGCATAGACGCGCGGATCGAGCACGTGCTCGCGGTCGTCACCCGGCACGGGCTTCAGCATCAGCCTCAGGCCGTTAGGCTCGACAACCTCCCTCGCGCCACTCTCAAGCACCTCAAGCTCGGAAGTGGGGTACTTCCTATCCTCGGCGCTCATGGCTAGCCGATCTTCAGCTCGTCGAGCCTGGCGTCGAGCTTGGCCATCTCGTCGGCGGAAAGCTCCCACTCGAACGTCTCGCAGTTCTGAATCGCGTGGGCGTCCGTGCGCACGCCCACGAGAGCGGTGCCCACGTACTCCTTCTGGGTGCTCCAGTTCACGGCAACCTGCGCCACGGGTTTGTCGTGGGCCTCGGCAATCTCGTCCATGACCTTGAGCAGCTCCTGGACGCGCGAGAACTTGGGCTCCCGGAAGTAGTCGTAGAAGCCACCGCGGACGTCGCCTTCCTCGAACTTCGTCAGCTCGCGGAACTTGCCCGACAGGATGCCCGCGCCAAGGGAGCCATAGGTGAAGGAGTCGATGCCACGCTCGTAGCCCCACTTGATGAGGTCCTCGGAGGAGCGGTCAACCATAGAGTAGGGCGGCTGCTGGACGTCAATCTGAGCGACCTTCTCGCACTCCTCGATCATCTCGGTCGTGAAGTTGGAGACGCCGATGTGGCGAATCTTGCCCTGCTCCTTGAGGAGCTGGAGGGCGCACATCGTCTCGGAGAACGGAGTCTTAGCGTCGGGCCAGTGCACGAAGTAGAAGTCGATGTAGTCGGTGCGGAGGTTGCGCAGCGAGCTCTCGACCTCCCTCATGATGTTCTTGAACGAGGAGTCGCGGTCATAGCCGGCGGCGCTGGTGATCAGGCCAACCTTGGTCGAGAGCAGGTAGCTCTCTCTGTCGACGCCCCTGAGCGCGTTGCCGACGACCTTCTCGGACGTGCCGTTGCCATAGCACGGCGCGGTGTCGATGAGGTTGACGCCGTGATCGAGCATGGTGCGGATGGCGGACATGCTGGCGGCGTCATCGTTCTCACCAAAGGAGTCGCCGCCGATCGCCCAGGTGCCCACAGCGAGCTGGGAGACGTCGACATCGGAATTCTTGAGGTGCGTGTAGCGCATGTTCTCTCCTTCTAATGGGGCGGCACGCGTCGAATGTCCTCGATCGCGTGCCGCCGGGAATTGCCTTAAACAAGCTTCGAATGATCCGGAAGCCGCCCTACACGATGCCCACGAGGCCGAGGACGAGCGCCAGAATCATGATGCCAACCAGGATGATGTTGACGTTCACGTTCTTCTTGCGCAGGAGCCAGAGGACGACGAGCGTAAGCCCCAGGGGCACGATGCCCTTGAAGATCGAGTCGAGGTAGGTCTGGATCATGACGGGGTCAGAGTCCTGAACCGGAATGGACAGGATCGTGTTGAATTGGACGTTCGCCGCAGTCATGGCACCGATCATCACGAGGCCAACCGTGGAGGTCGCCTTGGTGATGAGCTTCATGAGACCACCCTCGTACATCTCGGAGATGAAGTTGGTGCCCATGCTGAAGCCGAGGTAGGTCATGAAGTATCGGCAGAGGATCGACGGGATGTTGTAGATCAGCAGGAACATGATCGCGCCGAGGGGCGAGCCGCTCATGGCGAGGTTGATGCCAATGCCGGCAGCGATGACACGCAGGACGCCCCAGAAGATTGCGTCACCGATGCCGGACATCGGGCCCATCAGGGAAACCTTGATGCCGTCGATGGACTCGGTGTCGAAGTCTTCGTGCTGCGAGTTCTCCCTCTCCATGGAGGCGACGAGGCCCATGGCGAACGTGCCGACGTTCTGGGTAATGTTGTACCAAGTCGTGTGACGCTTCATGGCTTCGGCACGGGCCTCGGGGTCATCGGCGTAGTAGCGGTTAAGCGCGGGCTGGACGGAGTACAGCCAGCCGTCGGCGCCAGCCGTGACGGAACCGCCGGCGCAGGAGGCGAACACGGAGAAAGAGCGCAGGAAAATGCTGTTGAGCATCTTCTTGTCTTCAGGGCTCACATTCTTGGTCAGGTTGCTCATGCGAAGAAATCCTCCTCGTCGCTGGTTACAGAGTCGTTGGAAACGGCCTGGGTGGCCAAGCCCTTCTTGGTGAGATCGAAAATCTCCTTGTCGCGGAGGGCGGAGGCAACCGCGATGATGACGCCGAGAACCGCGATGGCGATCATCGGGAGGCCGAGGTACTGGTAGAGCGTGAAGCCCAGGAAGAAGTAGATGCTGAGCTCGGTGCTCCACAGCATCTGGAGCAGGAGCGCCATACCAACGGCGGGCAGGAGGGCGCCCACGGCGTTGAGGCCGCTCATGACATTGGCCGGAATCTGGTTGACGATAGCGGCAACGGGCTCAGCGCCAAGGTAAACGCCGAGGAAGGCGATGAGGCCAAAGGCGGCGTACTTAACGAACCAGAGAACGAAGTGCTGAAGCGCGAGGCCCTTCTCGTTGCCCTCGGCGGCCATCTTGTCAAAGGTGGCGGCGAAGAAAGCGAGGAACACGTTGTTCATGAAGATCGAGAGGAACGCGGTGACGACGCCAACGGGAACGGCCAGCGTGATGGCGGCGCCTTGGTCGATGCCGGCGCCAACGGTGAAGGCGACGGCGAGGGCGGTCGCGGTAACGGGCTCGGCGGAGATGGCGCCACCGATGTTAACCGCGCCCATGAAGATTGCCTCGAGAGAGGCACCGATGATGACACCGGTCTTGACGTCGCCCATCAGAAGGCCCGCAACGAGGCCGACCACGAGAGGACGCTCGATCATACACTGACCGAGAACCCAGTTGCCGCCGTAGCAAATCAGCACGGTCAACCAGGCCATTACTGCTAACCCAATCATTTGACTTCCTTTCTCTCATTTCATTTGACCGCCTGGCCAAATCCCCTTATTTCTCCGCCGCCTCGATCAGACTCTTGAGAGGAGTCTTGGGATTGGACGGGATAAGCTGATGGAAAACCGGAATACCCTGCTCGCAAAGCTCCTTCGCGGCCTCGAGCTCATCCGGGTTGAGCATGATCGTGGAGTTGAGGGCGACCTTGCTATCCGGATCGGACTTGTCGAAGCGGCCGACATTGGCAACGTTCACGCCCTCGATCTTGCCCGGTGCGCCTTTAACGAGCTCAAGCACGTCACGCACGCAGTTGGTGAGCGCGAAGATGCGCATGGAGTCCGCACGCGGATCGTTCGCGATGCGGCAAGCATCCGGAACATCCTTGACGAGGAGCTTCTGGCCCGCCGGCGTACCCATGGAAAGCGTCATGCGAAGGGCATCGCTCTCCACGGCGTGCTTGTTGGCGACGATGATCCTGGTGGTGTTGAGCTCCTTGGTCCACACCAGGGCGACCTGCCCGTGAATCAGACGGTCATCGACTCGAACCTGAACAATCATTGTTTCCTCTCCTTACTTATTAGTGCTCTCTAATCGAAGAAGTCTCCGTCGGACCCCTCGTTGTCCGCGGCCTTGCTCGGAGGCTCGACGACCTGCATCGTCGCCCTCGCCAGCTCGACGCTCTGCTTGATCGAATCTGCCGTGACCGGCTCAGCGCCGAGGAGCGCCTCGATCACGAGGCCGAGGTTCATACCGGTAACATGGACGATCCCGCGCTTCTCCGGCTCCATGAGGACGACCTTCTGGAAGACGGAGCCACCGTAGATGTCGGTGAAGATGATGGCCTCGTCCTCAGGGCCCACCGAGTCAATAAACGCCTGGATGCGAGGGGTGAAATCGGAGTCGTCCACGTAGCAGTCAACTGCTTCCACCATGTCCGCCATACCGGTCAGGATCTCGATCGAGCTCCTGATTCCGCTTGCGAGGTGACCGTGCGACGCGACAAGAACTTTCTTCATCGAGTCTCTCCTAGAGCGAATAGTGGTTGGGGTTCAGAAGCTGGATCTTGCTTGCGACGAACGCGCGCATGTCGGGGGCGGCGTCCATCAGGAGGCCAATGCCGTTGCCGTCGTTCTTGCCGGAGCTGATGTCCTTCTCGAAGGCGCGGTACATGGAGCGGAAGTACTCCGTGGCGATGTTGAACTTGCTCATGCCGAGGTTCACGGCCTCCTGGAGCTGCTCGTCGGGGATGTCGGAGCATCCGTGCATGACGAGGGGGACGCTGACGGCCTCCCTGCAGGCCTTGATGCGCTCCATGTCGAGGTTCGGGACCTTGACGTAGGGGCCGTGGGCGTTGCCGACGGCGATGGCGAGCGAACCACAGCCGGTGCCCTCGACGAACTCCTCGGCGAGGTTCGGGTCGGTATAGTGGTCGCTGTTCACGAAGTCGTTGGCGTCGGAGCCGTTGCCGACGTGGCCGAGCTCGGCCTCGATGTCAACGTCGAAGATCTTGGCGACCTGGACGACGTCCTTCGTGAGCTGGAAGTTCTCCTCATAGGGAAGCGAGGAGCCGTCGACCATGACGGAGGGGAAACCGGCCTTGACGCCCTTGACGGCGATCTCGTAACCAGCGGAGTGATCCTGGTGGACGGCGACGGGCACGCTCGCGCGCTCGGCGTAATAGCGGGCGGCGAAGGCGATGATGTCGAGGGCACAGTGGTCCTCGAAGCCGGGCCAGTACTGGATGATGATAGGCATGTGCTCATCCTCGGCGGCCTGGATCGCATAACGGATGGTCTCCGTGTTGATGACGTTGATCGCGGGCACGCCATAGTGGTGCTCGGTCGCATGTTGAAGAAGCTCGTTGACCTTGATGAGAGACATCTTTGTCTTCCTTTCACTTGGATAACCATTGGATTGGACAGTTCTCAGCTCGTCAGCTGGTTGAACACGAAGAGAAGCGCGAAGCAGGCAGGCGCTTGCAAAACGCGGTGGAGCCTATGCGGCCGACTGGCCCTCAGGCTGTGGCGCTGCGCTTCGACGCCACAGTACGTACGCCACAAAAGCAACGACCGCAGCAATCGTTGAAGCGAGGGCGAAGGCAAGAAAACCCGCGTGCGTGCCGAGCGCGTCGCACGCCCAACCGCCAAACAGGTTCGCAACCACGACGGACAGACCGCTCTGAACCATCGCGAAGGCGCTCTGACCTCGAGCGCGACAATCCTCGTAAGTGTGGTTGGCAATATAGGTAACGCAGGAGTAGTAGACGGTCATGTAACTCACGCTCTGCAGCAGCTGGCCGCAGATCATGACCGGGACGATGCCGGTGCCCACGAGCACGAGCCTGAGCGCCGCCATGAAGCAGGAAAAGATCAGGAGGTTCATCTCGCCGAAGCGCCTGACCAGCTTGGAGGAAACGAGCAGGATGGGGATCTCGCTCGCAGCGGAGACCGCACTCAGGACGCCCACGAGGTTCTGACCCTCGCCAAGCTCGACCGCGTAGCGGCCCAAGAACGCCCCGATGAAGCCAATCGCGGCCGAACTGATGAAGGCGAAGACCAAGACGAAGGCGATCTCATTGCTGGTAAACAGCGAGAGGAGGCCCTTTCCGTGGGAGACCTTGGGATCGTCCGCGGCATTGGCGCGAATTCCCGCCTCGGGGAGGCGCCACATGTGAGCCGCGAAGACCACCAGCGCGGCAGAGACCACCGCGAACTGGATTTGAGGAGCCATGTCGAGCAGCCGACCGACAATCAGGACGACGATGGCATAGCCGATAGTGCCACCCATGCGAATGCGAGAAAAGTCCAGGCCAGAGCGATCCGCGAGCTCGATGACGAGGGAGTCGCTCAGGGGCAGGAGCCCCGAGAAAAACGCCGAGAACGCAAAGGTTACGAGAAGGACCGGGACGAACGTCGACGCCAGGTAATACAGCGGAGCGAGTACCGCCGCCGCAAGGCAGAGGATCACGATGACCGCGCGGCGGCGCCCGAGCTTGTCGGCGATCGTCGACCAGAGCGGCTGGATGGCGAGCGCACACACCGGGGTCGCCGCGAGGAGGATGCCGGTCTGGGCTGCGCTGAGGCCGAGGCTCGTGTAGTGAGCGGAGAGGAACGGCGAGTACACGCCCGCGCAGACCCAGTAGAGGACGTTCGCGAAGAACAGAGAAGTCATGCTTGCGTTTGTCCTGGCGTTGTGCATCGTGCTTCTCCCTTCTTGCTCGCCGGGTGCCTGTCTGGGCTTCGAAGTGATTCGCCATCTAGCGTGAAACAAAGTTGTGAGGCGTTGGAACAATGTTCTGTTGTTTCATCGTTTTCGTGCCGTTGTTTCACGGCTCATAAGATAGCAGCTCGAGATGAGATTGCGCCGGGGAAGCACCGATTTACCGTGAACGGTAGGAAATCAGCCGTGAAACGCCATTTCACCTCTTATGAAACATTTTGCTTTATTTTCACCTCTCTTGACCTAAGATACGAAGCAAACTAGGGCCAAGGAGTAACCATGGATAAGACAGGGGATGTGCTCAGCCACATCTGCGCGGTCATGAACAGCCTATCCCCCTCGGAGAAGGCAATCGCAACGTATGTGCTCGACCACCCGTCGGACGTCGCAACGATGACCGTCCGCGAACTCGCCGCAGGAACCGGTACGTCACCGGCGTCTGTTTCGAGGTTCGCAAGGACGCTTGACTACCGAACCTATTCGGACATGCGTCTGGCGCTCGGCATATCCATCAGCAGGGCCTCCGGCGAGGAAAAGGCCACGGGCGGCAAGGTTACTCTGGACGACGTCGAGGGCTCCATTAAGTACGTCCTGTCTCACAAGGTCCAGGAGCTCTCCCAAACCGCCTCGCTCATTGACTCCGATGACTTTTCGGCAGTCGTCAATCTGCTCCACAACGCCAACCTCGTCCTGATTGCGGGCGTCGGCAACTCGATTAGCATGGGCGTAAACGCGGCGTTCAAGCTCTCACAGGTTGGAGTCAGGGCGTTTTGCCCCAGTACCACCGATGCCATGGTCTCCGCCGCAACCAGCCTCAAGGAGAATGACATCCTGCTCGTCATTTCGACGTCCGGATACTCGAAGCGCCTCGTCAACATATTCGACTCTGCCGAGGATTCGAACACCCCCATCATCATGATCACAGACAACCCAGATACGCCGCTCGCGAAGCGTGCCACGTATATCATCCGAGCCATCTCGCGAGATCAGGCCATCACCGGAACCGAGGTCGCCTTCTCGCACAGCTCGATCAACTTCGTCATCGAGCTGCTGTTCCTCTTCCTGACCTCTTGCTGGGATGACCCGGTAGAGTTTAACAGGATCATCTCGAAGAATCTCTTGGGAGACAGGCAATACAGCTAGGACGACGCACACCGGCGCACCGACGCCCAGACCGAAACGGGAGGACCCCTTGATAAAGCTCATCCTCGCAGACATGGACGGGACCCTGCTGCCGTTTGGCTCAAGGGTCGTATCGGAGCGCACGCACAGCGCGATTCTTTCGGCGCTTGATGCGGGCATCGCGTTCGGCCCCGCAAGCGGCCGCGACTACGCCGACCTGGCCGATGCCTTTGACGGCGACGCGCGCTGTTTCTCGACCGGCATCATGGCCAACGGAAAGAAGGTCTTCTCCAGCGGCGAACTCGTGTTCAAAAAGACGCTCTCGACGGAGGCCCTCGTCAAGCTCGATAGCGCCGTACGCCCCTACGCGGGGACGTCACTCTGGCTAGTCGCCGATGTCGATGAGACAGGCAAACGCTGCGAGCAGTTCCTCTGCGCCGTCGAGCCTGGCGACGAATTCGCCCTGGAAATCGTTAAGGACTCCGGAAGAGACATGGCGCTCGGAGACGTGCCCACGAACCGTGACGTCATCACCGCCGGCATCTTCGTCAACGTCAGCTCCGCCCCGACGGAAGTCGTTCGGAGTCGATGCAAGGAAGCCTGCCCAGAGCTTGATTTCCCCTCGCCCGTCCCATTCTTCCTCGATGTTGTTCCGGCTGGCTGGAGCAAGGTAAACGGACTCGACGCGCTTCTCGGCAGCCTTGGGGTCACGCTGGACGAGGTCGCTTTTATCGGAGACTCGGAAAACGACGTGACGCTCCTCGAAAAGGTGCCGAACTCCTACGCAGTCGCGGGCGCGATGCCAGAGGCGAAGGCCGCGGCCCATCACCTGATCGGGGACGCAGCCGAGGACTCCGTCGCGAAGCTCATCGAACAGATTGTCCAGCAGCGAGGCTAGGGTTCCGCCAGCGTGGCATGCGCCGCGTGCCTCGTCATCCGTTCGTGGCGCGCTACCTCGTGACGATCCAGAGCGTGGCCATCGTCGCGACGCCGATGCCTACGATGAGCGCGACCCACAGGACGCGGACCACGAGGTTCATGTCGCCCGCCACCACCATGTCGTTCGCGTGCCAGAACCAGCTCTCGTTTCCCTCGCGCATGATGCCCTCCCTTGGCCTCGATTACGCCATCTATGGCCGAGCAATCGCAGGTCACGTGCCATGGATTTGCCCTACGCCCAGCTTTCAGTTCTGTAAGGCGGCGGGAGCCTGTGCGAGGCCCCGAGTCCTGAGGCTGTTGCAATGAAAATGGGAATCAAGGAGCACGCATCAATCATATAGGTTCCTTTCGGGGGCGAGAGTAAACGAAGTATCCATCATATAATGGAGCGACGCAACCAGAGAGGTCACCCATGGAATTTTACGCAAGCTGCCCCGAGGGCTTTGAGTCCGCACTCGCCGATGAGCTTAAACGCCTCGGGCTTTCGCATGTTCGCCGGCTGAAGGGCCGCGCCACGTTTGAGGGCGAGCTCGAAGAAGGCTACCGCGCCTGTCTGTGGTCACGCCTGGCGAGCCGTGTGTTCGTGGTACTCGGGCGCTTTGAGGCGCAGGATGCCGATGAACTGTACGATAGCGTTTACGACATCGCCTGGGAGACCATCATCCGCCCCGGCGCCACCATTGCCATCACCGCCCGCGGCGTGACCGAGCAGCTGCGCAACACGCGCTTCTCGGCCCTGCGCGCCAAGGACGCGCTGTGCGACCGTCTGGCCGAGACCACGGGCCGTCGCGCCGACGTCGATGCCGCCGATCCCGATGTTCACCTACTGCTTTCGCTGCGCCAGCGCCGCGCGAGCATAAGCCTGGACCTTTCGGGCGACCCGCTGTTCAAGCGCCTGCCGCCCGCGGCGACCCGTGCCGGCGAGGGCGCGCACGTGTTGCGCCCCGACTACGCCGCCCTGGTGCTGGCGCAGGTCGGCTGGACCGCACTGTGCGAACGCGAGTTGACGGCCGACGATTACGAGAATGAAGCCCTTCCCACGCTGATCGATGCCTCGTGCGCCGGCGGCGGTCTGCTGCTGGAGGCCGTGAACATTCTGACCGACCGCGCCCCGGGCGCCGCGCGCGAGCGCTGGGGCTTTGAGGGCTGGCAGCTGCACGACGCCGTCCTGTGGGAGCAGCTGCTTGCCGAGGCGCGCGAGCGCGAGGCGGCAGCGCGCGAGCGCCAGGCGCACATCGTGGCCGTAGACATCGACCCCGCCGCCCGCAAGACTGCCGAGCGCATGGTCAAGTGCGCCGGCTACAAGCGTTTTGTCGACTTTTGTGCCGCCAAGCCCGCCACCGTGCTGGACCATGCGGGCGCCATCGCCGGTGCCGCCCTGGTCGCGGACACGACCGAGACCCTGCTTTCGCTCATGCACGATGCCATGACGCTCATCGGCGAGCTGCGCCGCGCCCCCGAGCTCGCTTCGGCGCCGGTCGCCGCTCTCACCCGCGGCGGCTTGCTGGCCCGCGCGCTCCATGCCGAGCCCGCGCGCTCCATCGCCGTCATGCCCAATAACGAGGAGGCGGCTATTGAGGTTTGGCCCTCGCTCGACCACGCCGCCGCAGCGTTTGAGGCTGCGACCAGCGCGAATGCCGAGGCCGAGGTTGCGGATGCCAACGAAGTCAACGATGAAGCCGCCAACACCCCCATGCCCGAGCCTGCCGCCACGCTCGACCTGGGCGACGGCAAGCCGCTGCCCGTGCTCATCCCCGAGTCCGAGCAGTTCGCCAACCGCCTGCGCAAGAACGCCCGTCTGCGTCGCAAGTGGGCAAAGCGCGAGGGCGTGAGCTGCTACCGCGTCTACGATGCCGACCTACCCGACTACTCCGCCGCCATCGACCTGTACGAGGGCTGCCCGCAGACGCCGGGCCGCTGGCTCGTCATTGCCGAATACGCCGCGCCCAAGACCATCGACCCCGCACTGGCCCAGGCCCGCATGCTCGACATTCTGGCCATTGCGCCGCGCATCCTAGATGTTCCGGCCGAGCACGTGCACGCCAAGGCCCGCATGCGTTCGCGCGGCGGCTCGCAGTACGGTAAGCAGGGCGCCGGCAAGGGCGGCTCGGGCGAGCGCGCCAACATCGCGCGCCGTCGCCTGCCGCTCATCGAGGAGGGTGGACTCACCTTTGCCGTCAACTTCGACGACTATTTGGATGTGGGCATCTTCCTGGACCACCGCGTCACCCGCAACCTGGTGCGCGAGCACGCCAAGCAGGCGCGCCGCTTCCTCAACCTGTTCGCCTACACCGGTACCGCCACCTGCTATGCGGCAGACGGCGGCGTCGAGGAGACCGTGACGGTCGACCTCTCCAACACCTACCTGGACTGGGCCGAGCGCAACATGCGCCAGAACGGCTTTGTGGGTCCGCAGCATCATTTTGTGCGCGACGACGTACTCGCCTGGATTCGCGATCAGCGCCAGACGCGCAACCGCTGGGACCTGATCTTTGTCGACCCGCCCACGTTCTCGAACTCGTCCAAGATGGGCCGCCGTACCTGGGATGTCCAGCGCGACCATGTTGAGCTTTTGGCCGGCGTATCGCGCCTGCTCGCACAGGGCGGCCACGCCATCTTTAGCTGCAACCTGCGTGGCTTCCGCCCCGAGACGCGCAAACTCGCGCGCGCGGGCGTCGTGCTGGAGGACATTACGGCGCAGACCATCCCCGAGGACTTCGCGCGCAACCAGAAGGTGCACCACTGCTATATCGTGCGCCGCCTGCCCATCGAGGACGCCATGGCCGAGGTCGGCTTTAGCGCCGAGGAAATTGCCGAGCGTGTCGAGGAGCTGCGCAACCCCGAGGCCCGCAAGCCTCGCGCGGCAGCACCCGCGCACGCGCAGGCCGGCGACCGAGGGCTTGCCGGCAACGGCAAACCCTCCCCTGCCGGCAAGCCCAAAAAGAAGAAGTTCTACGCCAGCAAGCCCAAGGGCAAATAAAAAAGTTGCGGTGGAATATGGACTGCTTTGCCTGGAATTAGGCAAATTTAGACCGTATTTCACCGCAACTCATAGTGGGATGGCGGACGCCGTCCTACCCTTGGGTGACCAGTCGGTAACCGATGCCCACGTGCGTCTGGATATAGCGCGGATGCGCGGGGTCGGACTCGATCTTTTTGCGCAGCGTGCCCATAAAGACACGCAGGCTCGCCAGGTCGCTCTTAGTCGCCGTACCCCAAATCTCGTGCAGGATAAACTGATGCGTCAGCACCTTGTCGGCGTTATGCGCCAGCAGGCACAGGAGCTTGTACTCGATCGGCGTCAGATGCAGCTCCTCGCCATCCATCGTGGCGATGCCGGCATCAAAATCGATATGCAGCTCACCGGTATCGAACGAGCCCTCGGAGGCAACACCGCCCGTTTGCGCATACGAAAGGCGTCTGAGCGTCGTGCGAATGCGCGCGAGCAGCTCCTCGACCGAAAACGGCTTAGTCAGGTAGTCGTCGGCGCCGGCATCGAGCGCGCGAATCTTGTCCGCATCCTCGCTGCGCGCCGAGACCACGATAATCGGCATACCCGACCATGCGCGCACCGATTCCACCACCTTGACGCCGTCCATATCGGGCAGGCCCAGATCGAGCAGCACAATACTCGGTGCCTGCGATGAGGCGGCGGCGATGGCGGCATGGGCGGTCTCCACGGCCATATGACGCAAGCCGTGCGCCTCGAGCGCGGCAACGATAAGGTTGCGAACGGCGGGGTCGTCCTCAACGACCAAGATGAGCGGTTTTACGGCAGAGTTCGGCACAGCGCTACTCCTTATCAAACGAAACATCGGCGGCGGGAAGCTCAATCGTAAAGACCGAACCGTGCGGGTCCGCCGCGGCAACCTCTATGCTACCGCCATGTGCCAGCGCAATGGAGCGGCAGAGCGAAAGCCCCAGGCCCACGCTTCGGTGGCTGTCGGCCAAACCGTGGTTGGCGGTATAGAACGACTCAAAGATCCGCTCGCGGTCCTCGGGCGCAATGCCCGGACCATCATCGGCCACCGAGCACGCCACGCGTCCATCGTCGACGCCAATCGAAATCATGATATGCGAGCCTGCGGGCGTATAGGTGATGGCGTTGTTCACCAGATTGACCACCAGCTGCACCATCAGGCGCGCATCGACGTTGACGAGTGCCGGCTCATCGCACGCCACCACCTTAAGGTCGTGCTCGCGCACGGCAGGGTTCACGTGGCGCAGTGCCTCCTCGACGATATCGTCCATGAGCTCGAGCGTGGTCGACAGGCGCATACCGCCACCCTCGAGCTTGGTGATGGCGAGCAAATTCTCGACGGTGGCGTTGAGCCACAGCGCATCCGAGCGAATGGATAGAAGAAGGCCACGGCGCGTCTGGGCATCGAGAACCGCGGTGCCGGTCGAGCCCTGATCGAGCAGCACGTCGGCATTACCCGAAATACTGGTAAGCGGTGTGCGCAGATCGTGCGAGATGGAGCGCAGCAGGTTGGCGCGCAACTGTTCGTTTTTGGCGAGCACCGCCGCCTCCTCGCGGGCCTCCATAGCGCGGGCGCGATCGAGTGCCAGCTCGCCTTCGCTCACGATGGCATCGGCAAGTGTTCGCTCCTCGTGCGTCAGCACGTCGGGCTCGGCAACGATAGCCAGCACGCCCACCACCGAGGCGGGGTCGCCCGAGCGCGCGAAGCCGTCGCCCGTGCGAACCGTCAGGTAGATGCCATAAAACGCCGAGCCGCCATAGGTGGCATCGAGCGGCGTTCCCACATAGGCGGACGCCGAGAGCCGCGGCGGCATCTGCGGCGCCAGTTCATGCACCGGCGCGGCATCGCCCACGGCCGTGTAAGTCGCGCGCGGCAGCAGGTCATCGCCCTCGGCGTCGGCGCTGTACCACACGACCGGGCAGCCCGAAAGCCGCGCCAGCTGCGATGCCATGGCGTGAACGATCTGCTGCTCGACGGCGCACCGCTGCAGCATGCGGTTGGTCTCGAGCACCATATGCGTGCGGCGGTCGCTGGCGGCAGCCTGTGCCAAGGCGCGGCGCAGGGCCAACGCAATCGAGCTCGACACAAGCGAGACCACGAACATGATGAAGAACATGCCGGGATAGCCGCGGTCGATAAGCGACAGCGAGTAGCGCGGGTCGACAAACAAGAAGTTGTAGAGCGCCACGGCGGCAGCCGAGCTCAGCAAGCAATACAGGCGACTCCAGGTAAAGAATGCGCACAGCTGAACGGCGAACACATAGACGATCATGATGCTCGGCGCGAGACCCGGATGGTCGAGTAGCGCGCCCACAATCGTCGCCGCGACCAGCAGTCCCACCGATACGCAGGCGTCATACAGAGGAGTGCGGCGCGTCAGCGTTGTGCGCCGCCACCAAAAGTTATCGGCAATATCGCCGTCCGTACGGACGTCCATCAGCGCCCCGCTCCTCTCTCAAAAACAAAAACCACCACAAAGGGACAGGCACCTTTGTGGTGGTTTCCCTTGTGGTGGTTCCAAGTGTATAGCCTTTGCAACCGGCGGTCGCTAGACAAACAGCACGTGCGCGAGCAGGGCACACACGCACACCGCTCCAAATACCAGTGCCACGATCGAAATTACGCGATCGGCCATATCCATGTTGGCACGGTTCGTCAAAAACCGATCTTCGGCGGCGTCAGCGCGTGCCTCACGTACCAGCTCGGCAACCACCTCGCGGCCATCAAGCATCTTTGCATCCATGTTTGCCTCCCCGGTCTCAATCTTGTCCATCAAAAACCAACTCCGTGCAACCCGTCGGCGCCTACGGCCGCTCGTTGGGGGCCAGGCGCTGCATCTTGTTCACGGCCTTGAACTTGGTGAACAGCGGCACGTACTCAAAGCTCACGTTGGAGTTCTCCAGGCCGTACCAGCGTGCAGGCGTGCCGGCGGCGCGGCGGATGATGTACTTGAGCGTGATGGCCGTACGCTCGCTCGGCTCCACATCGCTTTCGGGCGCCAGAAGCTTACGGATCAGGACGAACTTGAACGTACCGATGTTGCCCGGATCCTTGTAGACCGAGTAGTCATGCGTCTGCGCCGGCAGTTCGCCGGTGGCAGCCAGGTCCTGAACGACCTGACGCAGGTAGGCATTGACGCGCTGGTTGATCTTGTAGCCCAGGTACAGATGCACGCGGAACACGTAGTCGGTGCCGAACGTCTCGACCGAATAGGCAAAGGTATGCGGCTCGTCCATGGTCTCGACATTCACGAACCACCAGGCGCGAGCGCGCTTGGGATGCTTGTCCAAAATCGAGTAGACGATGTCGCGGTCGATGTAGTCGGTATGGGTGTCCTTGGTCAGGTACACGACGTTGTCGCTCATGCGCTCGTAACGGTCGTCGTCGCGCAGGCGCTTGAGCTGCGGCAGGTAGCTGCGCAGCGGCAGCAGTGTAAACTGGCGCTGCTCAACAGCCGTACCGTTGTACCAGCACACCATAATGCCCATGATGAGCGCGGCCATGAGGATGGTGAAGTAGCCGCCGTGGAAGAACTTGGTGAGCGAGCTCACGAAGAAGAAGCCTTCGAGCAAAAGGAAGAAGGCCGCGAAGATCCACGGAGCAACCTTGAGCTTGCGCTCCTCGTGCAGGTAGAAGAAGAGCAGCAGCGTGGTGCACATCATAGTCAGCGTAATGGCAAGGCCGTAGGCGGCTTCCATATGCGCCGAGTTCTGGAACAGCAGCACCACGATGACGCAGCCGACAAGCATGACGTTGTTGACCATGGGGATGTAGAGCTGACCCTTGGTCTCGGCAGGGTAGAAGACCTGCATGTGCGGCATGAGGTCCAGGCGGCTGGCCTCGGACACCAGCGAGAATGCGCCGGTGATGAGCGCCTGCGAGGCAATGATGGCCGCGACGGTGGAAAGGCCTACGGCAAAGGGACGCAGGCCCGGGGCGAGCATCTGGTAGAACGGGTTGAGGTCGGCAATGCCCATGAGCTCGGGGTTGGCAGCGTTGTTCATAAGCCAAGCGCCCTGGCCCATATAGGAAAGCAGCAGGCAGCACTTAACGAACGGCCAGGTAGCGTAGATGTTGCCGCGGCCGACGTGGCCCATGTCGGAGTAGAGCGCCTCGGCACCGGTGGTGGCGAGGAAGCAGCTGCCCAGAATCATGATGCCCGCGTGGTTGTTGGGGCTCAGCAAAAAGGCGATGCCGCGCACCGGGTTGAGGCACAGCAGCACGGCGGGGTGCTGGAAGACAAAGAACAGACCCGTGCCGCCCAGGAACAGGAACCACAGCGTCATGATGGGGCCAAAGGCGTGACCGATCTTGGCCGTACCGATGCGCTGAACCAAGAAGAGCACGATGATGATGGCGAGCGTAATGGCGACGACGCGGCCCTGGTCATCGCCCAGCACGGCATGGACCGCCGGGATGGTGCGCAGGCCCTCGATGGCCGTGGTAACGGTAACGGCCGGCGTGAGGATGCCGTCGGCGAGCAGCGCGGCGCCACCTAGCATGGCGGGGATGATAAGCCACTTGCCACAGCGCTTGACCAGACTGTACAGGGCAAAGATACCGCCCTCGCCATGGTTATCGGCGCGCAGCGAGATGAGCACATACTTGATGGTGGTCAGCAACGTGACCGTCCACACGACAAGGGAGAGCGCGCCGAGCACGAACTCCTCCGTGACGCTTCCGATGCCGCCGTTGCCGGCAACGAGCGCCTTGGTTACATACATAGGGCTGGTGCCGATATCGCCGTACACCACGCCCAGCGTGACGAGCATCGCCGAGATGCTCACAGGAATCGCAGCGTGCGAAGCTGCCTCCTTGGCCTTTTGTTCCATAAGCCGGTTTCCTCCCAACTTTAATGTTCGAAGGAATTATAGGTAATCGGCCCATGTTTGAATGGCACTGTTTTCCCAGCTAGATAAACATTTATACGGCCTTTAAGCCACCTCGGCGATATGGAATGTGACAAAGGGACTGTCTCTTTGTCGCATCCGTCATTTTCCGAGCCAATTTTTGAACCACCACTCCATGGAGCGGCTCATCTCGGCCATAAAGGGACTCGTGTGCTTGCGGGTATAGATGTCCACGACGCGCTCCCCCACCACGCGGGCATGCGGACGGAACATCGCGTCCATCTCGGCCACCTGCGCGTCCATGGTCGCGGCATCGGCGCGGCAGTAGCGCTCCTCGTGCACCAGGTTCACCACGGGATGCGCAATGGCCGGACGCTCCTTACGGGGCGTGCCGATGATGAGCATCGACAGCGGCATGGTATAGGGCGGCAGATCGAGCAGCTCGGCAACTTCCTCGGCATTCTCGACGATATCACCGATATAGCAGCTCCCCAGCCCCAGGGCCTCGGCGGCAACCACGGCGTTTTGCGCGGCGATCACGGCGTCCTGCGCCGCAATGGCAAAGTCGCCCAGACCCGGTGCACGACGGGGAGACTTGCCCGTACGCTCGACAAACTCTGGCTCAAAGCAGCCCACGTGCTCAAACAGATCGATCCACTTGGCATAATCGACCACAAATATGAGTGCCCAGGGCGCCTTGGCGATCATGGGCTGGTGGTCGCACAGGTCGGCCAGGCGGTCGAGCGTAGCCTGCTCGCGAATGCTTACGATGGAATACATCATCATGGCGCCCGCCGACGGCGCGCGACTCGCCGCATGCAGAATCGCCGCACGCTGCTCGTCGGTCACCGCCACGGGACGGTCGTCATCATCACGCGCGAAGGCACGCGTAGACGAGCGATGCTCCAAAGTGTCCAGCACTGCATTGCCCGTAGTCTCGACCGGATAGCCGCCCGCGTCCATGCCAGCGCCCACGTCGCCCGCACTCGTCATACAAACCCGCTCGTTCATCGCCTCATCCTCGCTAATTCTTTAAGAAGCCTTTACGTTTCCGTGTAATTCCCGTCCATTATCGCGCAGGTCGCCACTACATTGCGCCACACCGCCACACGTGCGCGTTAATATGGCTGGTTGTTGTGCGTAGCCACCAATTGCGGCGCATATCTTGGTAACAATCGGGTAAACCCCCGCTTTCGTAGGTTTTAGTTTGTGAGGAGTCTCAGCATGTTCGCTGCCGCCATCTCGCTCGTCGGTCTTGCGGCGACCGTCTACCTTGTTTTGCGCGAGGCCAAGGCCATTCGCGCTCAGTCGGGCACCGTTGCCAAAAGCGCTCTTGGGTGGAGCGTCGCCTTCGGCCTATTCCAGCTCTTTTTGACCATTTGGGGCGCTATTGGTCTCGTCGCCCAAAACGAGCCGCTCGCCTTTGTGATGCTCATCCTGACCAATGCCATTCTCACTGGCTGCGCCTGGGCCAGCATCGCCCGCGACCGCATCACCCCGCGCGTTTTCGCGTTCGCTGCTACCGATGCCCCCGCACCCACCGGCAAGCTCGCCCGCCTGCGCGGTGCCTTTGTGGGCCGCCCACTCGTCGCCGCCGTCTTGTGCCTGCTGCTCGCTGGCGTCTTTGCGCTGCTGGGCATGGAGGTCTCGTCCAACCACGACTTTACCTGGGTCTACCCCCTGTGCATCCTGCTCGAGTGGGCCATCATCACCACGCTCATGACCGGCTTGTTCTTCCTTTTCCAGCGCCACGGCGCAGCTCCCGCGGTCCTAGCCTTTGCCCTCTTTGTCCTGGGCATTGCCGAGTTCTTCGTCATCACGTTTAAATCCATGCCCATCCAGCCGGGCGACCTTTCGGCCATCTCCACCGCCGCCGCGGTCGCCGGCAACGGCTACACCTTCTCGATCTCGCTGTTCTGCGTGTTGTCCATAGGCTTTACCGCCATCGCCATGCTGCTGTGCGAGTACGCCGGCCTGGCAGCACCGCACCGTCAGAAGGGTGCCGCCAACGCCAAGCGCATGCTGCTCACCAACCTGCTCGTGGCTATGCTGTGCCTGGGCGGCGTGACCGCACATGTCACGCTCGTCGACTACTACAACACCCTCGGCATCACCGTCTACACCTGGCGTCCGCTCGAGAGCTACTGGCGCGAGGGCTACCTGCCCGCTTTCATTAGCGCAGCGCAGTCCATCAAGCCGCCCAAACCCGCCGACTACTCCGTCGACGATGCCAAGGCCACGCTCAAAAAATACGCCAAGGCCTACGACAAGTCCGACGCCGCCAAGAGCGACGAGCGCACCGCCGCAAAGGAGCAGTTCGACAGCGAGAAGCCCACGGTCATCGCCATCATGAACGAGACCTTCTCGGACCTATCCATCTACCAGAACATGCACGCCGGCTACGAGGGTCCGCAGTACTTTAAGAGCCTGTCCAACTGCCTCAGCCGCGGCAAGCTCTACGTGAGCGCCTATGGCGGCGGCACCGCCAATACCGAGTTTGAGTTTATGACCGGTAACTCCATGGCCAACCTGGGGTCGGGCGTCTATCCCTATACCATCTACAACATGGAGACGACCGAGAATCTTGCCGAGCAGTTCAAGTCGCTCGGATATTCCACCACGGCCATGCACCCCAACCACGCCACCAACTGGAACCGCGAGAACGTCTATAAGGACTTTGGCTTTGACCAGTTCCTGTCCATCAACGATTTCCAGGGCGCCGATACCCTGCGCGGCATGGTGACCGACCAGGCGACCTACGACAAGATTCTGGAGCTGCTCGACCAGAACGCCGATCCGCAGTTCATCTTCGACGTGACCATGCAGAACCACTCGGGCTACGACACGGGCCTGGTGCCGGTCGACAAGCAGATGCACCTGAATATCGACACGACCGATCTGGACACCAAGACCGTCGAGGACGGTACGCTCTCCGATGTCGATGAGTATGTCTCGTGCATCGAGCAGTCCGACCAGGCGTTGCGCTACTTCCTCAACGCCTTGAGCAAGCTCGACCGCAAGGTGGTCGTGGTGTTCTGGGGCGATCACCAGCCGTTCTTCCCGTCCAAGTTCAACGACAAGTGGTTTACCGGCGAGGACGATGCCACGCACCAGGAACGCCTGTGGCAGACCGACTACATCATCTGGGCCAACTACGACGTTGCCGGTTGCAACCAGACGAGTGAGGTCGACGACCTGTCCACCAACTACCTGTCCACCCAGCTGATGCAATTGATCGGCGCCCCGCTTTCCGACTATCAAAAGGCGCATATGACGCTGCGCGAGTCGCTGCCCGCCATCAACTCCGTGGGCTACGAGGACGCCAGCCTGCGCTGGGCGCTTTCCTCCAACGTCACCGGCGACGACGCCGCCGCCGCTGCCGCCACCAAGGCACGCGAGGATTACGCCAAGATGCAGTACTACGAGATGTTCCGCGACGGCAAGAACGTCTATACGGAGCACTTCCAGACCGAGGCCAACGAGACCGACCCCAACCTGGCACCGGGTACAACCAAGATCAAGTAACGGGTCGCTCATAACTGAAACGTCTGTCCGGGTGGAGGTATGTAAGGTTCCCTGCTCGGACAGTCCTGCGCAAGACGGAGGCCACATTAAGTGGCCTCCTTTGCGTGCGGAACTCGCGATGAACCTTATATGCCTCCGCCTGGACAGACGCCCTGATGTTGGGGCGTGGCTTGTCTTGGGTGTATCGCCGAACATATATAAGTTGAAGGCCACGTTATGTGGCCTTCTTTGTTTGCGGAAAGTGTGTCCCGGAATTCTTGTCTGGAATGGGATGCAGTTTCCGCTTGGGAGGGACTGCGGACAAAAAGTTGGACCGTTGAGGTCCGGAACGGAGTCCGCATGGCATACAGTAGGAGAATGGTGGAGAGGGCCAGGGCGCTTCGCGGCGCCGGGCTCACCGTCATGGAGATAACCGAGATACTCGGCGGGCCCGGCAAGACGTCCGTCTGGCGCTGGATCAGGGACGTGCGCAAGCCCGCGGGAAGGGCCGGTGGAGGAATGGACCTGCCGCGACTCGTCGGGGACGGCCCCGACTACCCCGACATCGACCCGGAGGACAAGGACGCCCTGATCGAGCGGCTCAGGCTCGAGAACGCGGTGCTGAGGGCGGTGCAGGACGTTTTAAAAGCCGAGAGCCTCGACGGGATGTCGAACAGTGAGAAGACCCTGGTGATAGACCGCCTGAGGCCTGCGGGGAAGTGGTCCTTGAGAGAACTCACCGGCTTCTTGAGGATATCGAGGGGCTCCTATGACTGCCAGCGCCGCGCGATCGCCAGGCCGGACCGCCTGGCGCCGCTGAGGGACGTCGTGCGGCGGGTGCTCCTGGAGGACGGCGACGGCGCGCGCGGCTACCGGTTCGTGGTGCGCAGGCTCCGCGAGCTCGACGACCCCGTGCGCGTCTCCGAGAAGGTCGTCCGGCGCATCATGCGCGAGGAGGGGCTCGTCCCGAGGTGGATGAGGAGGAGGGCCGGCGCCTACAGCTCCTACGGCGGCGAGGTGACCCCCGCCCCGCCGAACCTCGTGCGCCGCGACTTCCGCTCGGCTCTGCCGAGCTTCCTGTGGCTCACCGACATAACCGAGTTCAGGCTGCCGACGGGCCGCAAGGTGTACCTGTCCGCCATCAGGGACTGCTTCGACTCCTCGGTCGTCGCCTGGCGGGCGGGCGAGCGCCCGGACGCCGACCTCGCGAACTCGACGCTGTCGGACGCGTGCTCCCGGCTGGCGCCCGGTGAGCGCCCCGTGATCCACTCCGACCGCGGCGTGCACTCCCGCTGGCCGGGCTGGATATCGATATGCGAGCGGAACGGCCTGGTCAGGAGCATGTCGGCCAAGGGCTGCAGCCCCGACAACGCCGCGATGGAGGGCTTCTTCGGCCTGCTCAAGAAGGAGTTCTTCCACGGGAGGGACTGGTCCGGCTGGTCGCCCGGGGAGTTCATCGAGGCCCTCGGCGCGTGGGTAGGGCGCTTCAACTCCGAGCGGGCAAGCGACGCGCTCGGTGGCGCGACGCCGGACGACTACCGGTCGTCGCTGGGGATGGCCGCGATTTAGCGGTCCAGGAAATCGTCCGCAGTCCCCCGCCCAGAGTGGGATGCACTTTCCGCAAAGCACCTCAACGGGAAACTACGTCCCATTCCAAAGGCAAATTCCGGGACGCATTTTTCGAAAGCCTGCCCATCCGGAAAGCCCGTCCCACTTTGGACGCATCCGGGCACGGAACCATCGACCTATCAGGCCTCCCATCAATAAAGAGGCGTCCTCCCGGACGGCGGGGCACGAAGTTCATCGCGAGTTCCGCACGCAAAGAAGGCCACTTAATGTGGCCTTCGTCTTGCGCAGGACTGTAGAGCAGGGAACTTCGTGCCCCGACGCCCGGGAGGACGTTACATTTAGAAAGATGGGCCGACCGCCGTCAGCGATGGGAGCTACTCCCCCAGCACGGCCTTCTTGGCGGCTGCAGCCATGTTATCCAGATCTTCCTTGGTGGGATGGTCCTTCGCGGCAACCCAGTTGTCGAGCAGCATCTTAAATCGGGCGTTGTCGGGATCTTGCTCGAGCATGGCCTCGTAGCGCTGCTTGACCGCGGGGCCCATCTTGCCCTGGCACATCGCCCAGCCCGCAAGCTCGGCATCCCCAGCCAAATTGGAAGTCACGCGATCAATAATCTGCTGGTAATAGCTCTGGTCGGCGCCAAAACCGCAGGTGCCAAACAGGAAGACGCGCTTGCCGTGCAAAGCGGAGAGCAATGCCGCGACCGAAGGCGTGCACGCGCCCTTGTCGCACCAAAAACCGACGAGCACCGTGTCGGCCGCGCAGGCGCCCTGCGCCTCGAGCGCGACCTGATCTGCATCCGCATCGTCGCTCAACGCCGCGGCATGGACAAACTCAACACCCGCAGCCTGCAGAGCGCGCTTGATCGCGCCCGAAACCATCCTGGTATTACCGCTCTTGCTGTTAACCACCAAAGAGCACGTCATAGTCACGTTGCCTCGTTTCCCCCAAAACTAAAGCCACTAATGCAATTTATTAGATGAATATCTTAGTACTAACGTGACAGATGTAAACCACCGTCTGTCGATTAGCGACGCAGACGACATCTTTGGACAGATTTCGAACAGTATGTACTTCGGATTGAAACCGCCGCAGAGCGTTTCACAAATGTCCGAAAAACTGTTTCACAAAACGCCGTCAAATTGTTTCATATGATACCGTCAATTTGTTTCACGAAATACCGTCAAATTGTGTCATGGTTTTTCGTCAAAATATTTTACGCGCTGGTAAGATGCTATAAAACAAAATGTTTCTTTGAATGGCGGGGAGTACGATGACTACGTATATGAGTAGATGTATCGATCGCTCAATCGAACGCGATCTTGGCATTTTTGGTGCCGTGCTCATTCAGGGACCGAAGTGGTGCGGAAAGACGACTACGGCCCAGCGATTCGCTGAATCATCGCTGTCTCTCTCCGACCCTGCCGGAGACTTTGCCGCACTGCAGCTTGCCAAGATCGACCCAGCTCAAGCAATAGTCGGCGCAACGCCGAGACTCATCGATGAGTGGCAGGAAGAGCCAAAACTGTGGGACGCAATACGTTTCGAATGCGATCGTCGAACCGGTGAGCCAGGGCAGTTTTTGCTTACGGGGTCAGCAACACCAAACGATGCCGACCAACCGATGCACAGCGGCATCGGGCGCATATCACGCTTGCGCATGGAAACAATGACTCTAGCCGAACTCGAGGTTTCCTCAGGGGCGGTCTCGCTCGAATCGCTGCTTAACGGATGCCCCATCAAGGCGGCACTTGGATCCATCAACGGCATCGCCGATATCGCCGAATTGCTATGTCGCGGTGGTTGGCCTCAGGCGGTTGGCAAGACGACTGCCGATGCAATGCGTATATCCGCTGCCTACATCGACGGTGTCTGCGAATCGGATGTTTCGAGGGTCGACGGCGTGAAGCGTGACCCGGAGAAAGTCAGGGCTCTTCTGTCTTCGCTTGCGCGCAACGAATCCACTCTTGCCGGCGAAAAGTCTCTTGAGAAAGACCTCGGCGGTGATGTATCGAGAAGTACGCTGCGGCGCTATACGGACGCCTTGCGCAGAATACACATCATCGATGATATCCCGGCTTGGCATCCGGCACTCAGGTCTCCGGTAAAGCTGCGGCAAAGTGCGAAAAGGCACCTCGCCGACCCTTCGCTTGCCGTCGCACTGCTCGGAGCAAATCCGGAGTCATTGGCATCCGACCCGAAGACGCTGGGACTGCTCTTCGAATCCCTCGTCCTGCACGACCTTAAGGTCTATGCAGCCGCAAATGACTCGTCGGTGTTCCACTACCATGACGCCGACGATCTCGAGGTCGATGCCGTTATACGCAGGCGCGATGGAACTTGGATTGCCGTGGAAGTAAAACTCGGAAGTCCGCAGATCCCCGAGGCATCTGCAAACCTGCTTCGACTCGAGCGCAAACTTGTCGAACGCGGCGAGAGACCCCCTGCGGCCAAGCTCATCGTCATCGGGTTCGGCATGCCGGTCCATACGACGCCCGAGGGCATCATCGTTGCCCCCGTTGACACACTCGCGCCCTAGCGCTGCATTACATGCCCCACGCACCTGCTTACTGGGCGAATTGGCTGCGGTAGAGTTCGGCGTAGAAGCCGCCTGCCGCCAGCAGCTCGTCGTGCGTGCCGCGCTCGATAATCTGGCCGTCGCGCATGACCAGAATGCAGTCGGCGTTGCGGATCGTCGACAGGCGGTGCGCCACCACAAAGCTTGTGCGACCGGCCATGAGCTCGTCGAATGCCGCCTGCACCTGCAGCTCGGTGCGGGTATCGATGCTTGAGGTCGCCTCGTCCAGCAGCAGAATCGCCGGGTCGGTGAGCATGACGCGCGCGATGCACAGCAGCTGTTTTTGACCCTGGCTAAACGTGCCGCCGTCCTCGCCGATGACCGTATCGTAGCCGCCTGGCAGCTGCACGATAAACTTGTGCGCATGCGCGCGCTTGGCAGCTTCGATAACCTGCTCGCGCGTGGCGTCAGGACAGCCGTAAGCGATGTTTTCCGCCACCGTGCCCTCGAACAGCCAAGTGTCCTGCAGCACCATGCCAAAGGCGCGGCGCAGGCTTGCGCGCGTGTAGTCCCGCGAGGAACGGCCATCGACCGCAATGCGACCGGCATCGATATCGTAAAAGCGCAGCAGCAAGTTGATGAGCGTCGTCTTGCCACAGCCCGTAGGGCCGACCAGGGCAAAGCGCATGCCGGGCTTAGCCTCAATACAGATATCCTGCAGCAGCTTGCGGTCGGGCACGTAGCTAAAGTCCACATGCTCAAAGGCGACCTCGCCCTGCGGGGCAGCAAGTTCCACGGCATCTGGCGCATCGGGCTCCTGCTCGCGGGCATCGAGCAGCGCAAACATGCGGCGCGCCGAGGCATACGCGGTCTGGATCTGCGTAATGACGTTGGTGACCTCGTTGAACGGCTTGGTGTACTGTTTGGCATAGGACAGGAAGATCTGCACGCCGCCCACCGTAAGCGCCGCGGGCACGCCCGTGATCACGCCCACGCAGCCGATCACAGCGACCACGGCATAGATGATGTTATTGATAAAGCGCGTACCGGGGTTGGAGAGCGAACCCATAAACTGCGCGCGCTCGCCCGCGGTGTAGAGCTCGGCATTGAGGGCATCGAAGCGCTGCTGGGCGTTCGGGCCATAGGCAAAGGCGTCGACAAGCTTTTGCTCGCCCACGTATTCCTCGATATGGCCGCCAAGCTGACCCTGAATGCGCTGCTGTGCCGTAAAGCTTTTGTTGGAGAGCTTGGCAATAGCGCCGGCTGCAAAAATGGAAAGCGGCGTGACGAGCACCACCACGAGCGGCATGGTCAGGTTAATGGAAAGCATAAACGCGAGCGTGCCCACGATGGTAATAACGCCGGTGAAAAGCTGGGTAAAGCCCTGCAGCAGACCGTCGCCCACCTGGTCGACGTCGTTGACCACACGGCTCATAAGGTCGCCGTGAGCATGGCTGTCGATAAAGCTGAGCGGCATGCGGCTGAGCTTATCGCTCGCCTCCACGCGCATGTCGCGCACCGTTTCGTAGGACAGGCGGATGACGCAGTAGCCCTGCAGCCACTGGAAGGACGCCGCGCCCACCACGACGAGCGCGAGTTTGGTAACGAGCGGCAGCAGCGCATCGAAGTCCACCTGCCCGGCGGCGACGATAAGGTCGATGCCCTCGCCGATGAGAATGGGCGTGTAGAGCTGCAGAATCACGGAGATGGCGGCACTCACAAACGACGCTACAAACGAAATGCGATGCGGGCGAACATAGCCCAGCAGGCGGCGGGTCACCGCACCCACGGGATAGCGCTCGGGATCGCCGGGCTGGCGCGGACCGTCGCCCAGGTCGTTGAGGTTATCGTTACCGGACACGTTGGCCGTCATCGTGGCGACCGAACCGGAGGAAGTGTACGGATTCATTTAGCATCCCTCCTTTGCGCAGACGGATGCGGGGGCGGTCGGAGCGCCTGGGGCGGGCGCGGGCCTTAGGGTGGGCGCGGGCGCCGCACCCCCCTGCTGGCCCTCGAGCTCCTCGCGGCGCAGCTGCGACTGGCAAATCTCGCGATAGAGCTGGCAGGTCGCGTAAAGCTCGTCATGCGTGCCCAGGCCCGCGACCGAGCCGTGATCGAGCACGCAGATCATGTCGGCGTCGCGCACGGTCGAGACGCGCTGGCTCACAATGACCGTAGTCAGCGGCAGCCCGCCCTCGGCGGCACCGCGCACACTGCGCTCGCGGATGGCATGGCGAAGCGCCGCGTCGGTCTTAAAGTCGAGCGCCGAGGCAGAATCATCCATGATCAATATCTGAGGCGAGCCCACCAGGGCGCGCGCGATGGTCAGGCGCTGGCGTTGGCCACCGCTAAAGTTCTTACCGCCCGCCTCGACCGGGGCATCGAGCCCCTGCGGCTTGTTGCGCACGAACTCGCTGGCCTGCGCCATGTCGAGTGCCGCCCAGAGCTCCTCGTCGGTCGCAGCTTCATCGCGCCAGGTCAGGTTGCTGCGGATGGAGCCGCTCACCAGCGATGCGCGCTGCGGAACGGTCGCGACCACACGGCGCAGCTGGTCGAGCGGCCAGGTGCGCACGTCAGCGCCCATCACGCTCACGCTGCCGGTGCTCGCATCGTACAGGCGCGGGATGAGCGAGACGAGCGTGGACTTGCCGCTACCCGTACCGCCGATAATGCCGAGCGTCTTGCCCAGCGGGAGTTCCAGCGTCACATCGTTGACAGCATTGGCCGCGCCAGCGCCAAACGAGAAGCTCGCATGGCTCAAGCTCAGCGCGGGAACTGGAGCGACATTGCTCGGCTTGGGCAGCGCGACCGGCTGGTTGCCCTCGTCGGTGATGCCCGGCACGCAATTGAGCACCTCGTTGATACGCGACGCGCTGGCGCTCGCCTTGGTAAAGACCGCGACCAGGTTGGCGACGTACACGATGGAGGTCAGGGTCTGCGTCATGTAGTTCACAAACGCCATGACCTGGCCCTGCGTAAGCTCGCCCACGCTGACCTGGATGCCGCCCACCCACAGGATGGCGCACACGCCCAGGTTCATCACCAAAAACGTGACGGGGTTGAGAATCGACGAGAGCTTGCCCACCGCGATGGCAGTATTGGCCTGGTCGTCGGCGGCCTGCGCAAAGCGCTCGCGCTCGTGATCTTCGCGCACGAAGGCGCGAACCACGCGGGCGCCCGAAAGGCCCTCGCGGCAGATAAGTGCGATGCGGTCGAGCTTTGCCTGCAGCTGCTTGTAGTACGGAATGCAGCGCGCCATGACAACCCAGAACACCAGGCCAATGGCGGGCGTGCAGATCAAAAAGATGATGCCGAGCTTAAGGTCGATGGCAAGGGCCGCGCACATGGCGCCCACCGCTAGAAAGGGCCAGCGGATGAGCATGCGCACGCCCAGCGCCACAGCGAGCTGGACCTGGTTAACGTCGTTGGTGATGCGGGTGATGAGCGACGGCGTGCCAAAGCGGTCGAGCTCAGCATAGCTCAGCTTGTTGATGTGCTCGTAGAGCGCGCCGCGAATGTCGGTGCCCATGCCCTGCGAGGTGAGCGCCGCCATCTTTTGGCAGACGAGCGTAAACGAGATGCCGATCACGGCCATGGCGGCAAGTAGCATGCCGTAGTGGATAACGGCGCTCACGTCGTGCGAGCCAATGCCTTTGTCGATCATCTGGGCAATCACCAGCGGCGTCAGCAGGTCAAAGATCACTTCGATCAGCTTACACGCAGGGCCGATCACCATATACCGGCGAAACTTACCACCAAAACGCCTAAGCAGCTCAATCATAAAAAGGCGCTCCCTATCATCATCTCTCTTCAATCTGATTCATGATAGTACGGAGAGCCCTGGAGATGCGTAAGCAACTCGTTGCAGATGTAAGGGCGACGCTCGCTAGCGCCCAAGGCATGTAGCAGCCGATGTTTCGGCAACGCCAGCGAGCGGCATAACGCCAGGGATTCAATTATCAGATAAATGTGACCTTTCAGGCGGTTTTGGTCGGCTACCCGCGAGTGCCGGCAGGGCGCTTGGTAGTCGAGCGATCCCGCAGGCGAAGCCGAGGGCCAGCGAGGCACCAAGCGCCCTGCCGGCACTCGCGGGTAGCCGCGGCACCAAAAAGCGCCTGCGCACTCGATGGATTCGGATGCCCGACAGAGGCTCCTTATGGCTGCTTCCTTCCGGACCTGACCAGATTCGGAACATGTCGTCATCCGAACCCATCGAACGCGCTAGGCGCTCGGTATATCTTACCTGCTCCCGCCCGATGGGGCAAGATAGCTAATTTGGGACAGGGCCAAAAGACCACTTTTGAGTTGCGGTGGAATAATTAATAATTAAAACACAACTGACAAAAACAGGAAAAAATAACACACAAAATAATAAGACATTCCAAAAGCCCCCTTTTTAGTTGCGGTGTAATAGTTCCTGTTTTACGACCCATGCCCAAAAACTGTAACTATCCCACCGCAACTTATTGAGACTTGCCCGGAAAGACTTAGATACGGGCGAGGTCGTAGGATCGGGCGGCGGCTTCACCGGCGCAGATGAGGTTGATTGTGGCTTCCTGGGGGTCGAGCGCTTGGTCAAGGGGCATGGGTCTGCGACAGACCGGCAGAACTAAGTCGACACCCTGCCCATACGCCGCATCCAGGTTGTCGGCACGACCGCCCACGACGGCGGCCACCGACTTGCCATATCGCTTGGCGCGACGCGCCACGCCCACCGGTGCCTTACCGGCGGCGGATTGCTCGTCCATATTGCCCTCGCCTGTAATGACCAGGTCGACATCGCGTACGCACTCGTCAAACCCAATCAGATCGAGCACCGTCTCCACGCCCGAACGTAGCTCGGCGCCGAGCGCCAACAGTGCGGCGCCCAGGCCGCCGGCGGCACCGGCGCCGGGCACACCGAGCACCGAGCCAAATGCCCGTGCACCCTCGGGCACGCGCAGCAGCCCCTGAGCCCGCGCCTCGAAAATCGCCGCATCGAGCAGGCGGCCGTAGCCGACCATCCAGTTGTCGTACCTGCGCAGCGTCTCGATGTCGCCCGCCGGCAGACCCTTCTGTCCGCCGAACACCGCAAGCGCGCCGCGACGCCCTACGAGCGGATTCTCGACATCCGAAAGCACAACGATACGAGCGCCATCCAAAGCCTGCAGCGCTGGCGCCAAATCAACGCTCGCCACCTGCTCAAGGCCGGCAAGACCGGGAGCGACATCGCAGCCCTGACCATCGACCACACGCGCGCCCAGCGCCTGCAGCATGCCGGCGCCGCCATCGTTGGTGGCGCTACCGCCCAAGCCAATATAGATAGTCTTTGCACCCGCGCGAACCGCACGGAGCATCAGCTCGCCCACGCCATAGGTTGTGGCCGCCAACGCCGCCGATTCAGTGCAGGGCGAATACCCAATACCCGCCGCCTCGGCCATCTCAATGACAGCCGACTCGCGCTCGCCGTCCACCAGCATCCATGCAGACACGCGGTCGCCCAAGGGGCCTGCCACCTCGCAGGTCACAAGTTCGCCACCACGCGCGGCGATGGCGTCGAGCGTTCCCTCGCCACCATCTGCCAGCGGTAATGCGCGCACCTCGGCATCGGGCCAAACGCGGCGCACACCTTCGGCAACCGCCGCCTCCGCCTGCGCACTCGAAACGCTGCCCTTAAAGGAGTCGATCGCCAGCAGCACGCGGCGGGGCCGGCGGCACGCGGCACCAAAATCGACCGCCTCAACGGCAATATCTTCGGCACACGCGAGTGCCTCGGCATGAGCGGCATGCGCCTCAAGATCGGCCCCACAACCGCAGCCAGCACCATCGGTGTCACGCAGCCCACTAAAATAGCCGCTCAACACCTCACGACACTCATCCGCCAGCACGCCGGCGGTCACATTAAACCGATGGTTCAGGCGCGAATCGGCATTCAGGTCATACAGCGAACCCAGCGCGCCCGCCTTGGCATCAGCCGCGCCATACACGCAGCGTCCTACGCGCGCGTTGACCATAAGCCCCGCACACATGCAGCAAGGCTCGAGCGTTACATAGACCGTGCAATCGGAAAGGCGCCACCGACCGAGCGACCGAGAGGCAGCGCACAGGGCCGCGAACTCGGCATGAGCCGAAGGGTCCTGGTCGAGCTCGCGGCGATTATGCGCCCGCGCGACAATATCGCCCGCGCGCACCACCACGGCGCCAATGGGCACTTCGCCCACTGCCGCGGCGGCACGCGCCTCCGCCAGTGCCTCGCGCATGAACTTCTCGTCGATTTCGGTGATCGTCATCGTTCGCCTTCCCTGTTGCAAATTCAAAACGATGCTATCATTACGACTCACGGAGAGATGGCAGAGCGGTTGAATGCGGCGGTCTTGAAAACCGTTGAGCGCGAGAGCGTTCCGGGGGTTCGAATCCCCCTCTCTCCGCCACTTCTAGTGATGCACCGGCGTCATGGTTCGCTCGAACAGCGCATCGACCACGTCGGCCATCTCGGGTCGACGCTCAAGATCGTGACCCGACTCCCACCATATCGTGAAAAGTCGAATAATACCGCCGGCGACAAACTCAGACGTCGTCTCGAGTGACACGGGGGCCAGGGCATCCTCGGCAAGCACGTTCATCACACGCTCGCGGATGGAACGGGCAATGCGGTCGCAAATAACGTTGGTCAACATGCCCGACATGCTGCTAGCCAAAATGTTATCCATGAGCTGCTCGTGCGCCAGAATCAAATCCATGGCATCGTCCAAAATCGCGTGTCGAAGCGCGCGCACGTCCTCGGCAGACACTGCGCCGGCCTCATGGGGCTGTTTTTGCGGCAAGCCCGACATGAGCTCATCGATATAAAAGGAGAAGTAATCGTTTTTATCGCGAAAGTGCTTATAGAACGTCGTGCGGCGAATCATGGCCCGGTCGCAAAGCATAGCAACCGTCAAATCCTCAAACCGATGCTCTTCCAAAAGCTCGGTAAAGGCATCGAACAGGGCACGATAGGTTTTCTTGATGCGAAGGTCCATCCGTATCGCCATCCTCAAGGCGTAGACAGCATTCCTTAATTTGTCGCATATCTTACACCTGTACCGCCCGTTCGATATTGGCGCCCCCTCCCTGGTTGAAACATAACGCTTACCGGAAAGTTCGGCACCGTCAAAGGTTGTGGGTATACTAAATACCGTCACACTAACGGCAGCTGGCGCAAAACGCCGCTGCCATTCGAAACGGAGACATCATGCTTCCCGTCATCATCGGTATCGTTGTTGTCGTTGTGATCGTCTGCGCCATCGCCGGCATCTAAAACAACATGGTCACCAAGCGCAATCGCATCGATAACGCCTGGCAGAACATCGACACGCAGCTGCAGCGCCGCAACGACCTGATCCCCAACTTGGTCGAGACCGTCAAGGGCTACGCAAAACACGAGCAGGACACGCTCGCCGCCGTGGTCAACGCGCGCAACGCCGCCGTGAACGCCACCACCCCCGAGGCCAAGATGGAAGCCGACAACGTGCTGACCGGTGCGCTGCGCCAGCTCTTTGCCGTCGCCGAGGCCTACCCCGACCTTAAGGCGAACACCAACTTTACGCAGCTCCAGGCATCGCTCGAGGATACCGAGAACAAGGTGAGCTACGCGCGCCAGAGCTACAACGATTGCGTGCTCAGCTACAACAACGCCATCCAGACGTTCCCGGCCGTTATCTTTGCCGGCATCTTCCAGTTTAAGGAGCGCCAGGGCTTCGAGGCCGCCGAGGCCGCCCGCCAGGCACCGACCGTCAAGTTCTAACAGATCCGCAGCGTATCTTCAATCGGGTATATGCATAAACCGCCCCGTCGAATGCATACTTCGACGGGGCGGTTGCTTTTTGCCCGAAGGTACCCCCAGGGACGGCGTGCAAATTTTGGAGTTTTCAGCATCCCGGAACCCACAGGGCAGGAACGGACCCACAGAACCGCGTTGAAAACCATGATTCTGAGCCCTCAGCGCCTCAGAGATCGCTCATTTTTTTACAGGATGCGGCTCATGGCGCCTGACTTTCGTCCAAAAACCAGTATGCAGGCACCCTCGACTGCTGAAAACTCCCAAAAATGCACGCCCCGGCCCACCCCAGGCGAGCGGCAACCGAAAAAACGTGCACGTCCCCTCTTCGGCTGCAACTACGGCAAAGCCCTAACAGCCAATAAAAGGCGCGGTCAAAAGGCCGCGCACCATCTTCCCTACAGCCCAGTAACCTCCTGGCAAGGAATGCAGAGCACTCGACCGAGGCGGACCGGCCTATCTCCCGGCGCATTCCACAGGACGAAAGAACCTCCGCCGCACGTAGTGCGCAGCGGAGGTTCTTTCATGTCCGAGGACGCGCCGGGAGATAGGCCGGTCCGCCTCGGTCGGGGCTTGATGGGAATTACGAAGCCAGGTTACGCCACGGTGTAAACCCAGTTGTGCTTATCCTCGACAGCACCAGACTGGATGCCCGTCAGGGTCTCGCGAAGCTTCTTCATCACGGGACCGATCTCGGTGTAGCCAGCCGGGAAGGTCACGGTCTCATCGGCACCATAAACCTTGTTGTCGATCTCGCCCACCGGGGAGATGACGGCAGCGGTGCCGCACAGGCCGCACTCCACAAAGGTGCCGGCCTTGACCTCGGCCCACTCGACGGGACGCTGGTCAACGGTCATGCCCAGGTCCTGAGCGACCTGAACGAGCGAGCGACGGGTGATGGAGGGCAGGATGGAGTCGGTGTGCGACTGAGGAACGACGAGGGTGCCGTCCTCCTTCACGAACAGAACGTTCGCGCCGCCAGTTTCCTCGACATAGGTGCGGGACTCGGAGTCGAGATACAGGTTCTCGGCATAGCCCTCGCGGTGAGCCTCCATCGTGGGCTTAAGGGACATGGCGTAGTTGAGGCCGGCCTTGATGTTGCCGGTGCCGTGCGGTGCGGCACGGTCATACTCGGAAACGCGCAGCTTGACGGGCTTGAGGCCACCCTTAAAGTACGGACCGACCGGGGTCACGAGAATACGGAACGTGTACTCAGGAGCGGGAGCCACGCCGATCACGTCACCGGAGCCGATCATAAACGGACGCACGTACAGGGTCGCGCCGGAGCCAAAGGGCGGAACCCAGGCGGCGTTGGCAGAAACGACCTGCTTGACGGCCTCAACGAACTTGTCCTTGGGGAACGGGGGCATCTCGAGGCGCTGGGCAGAGTTATACATGCGCTCGGCGTTCATGTCGGGACGGAAGCAGACGATGCTGCCGTCCTCGGCGGTGTAGGCCTTCAGGCCCTCAAAGACCTCCTGGCAGTAATGGAAGATGCCACCGCACTCGGAGACATGCAGGGTGTGGTCGGTGGTCAGGCCGCCCTCGTCCCACTCGCCATCCTTCCAATGAGCCTCGTAGCTGTAATCGGTCTTCATGTAGCCAAAGCCGAGGCTACCCCAATCGATATCCTTCTTCTCGACAGTCATATGTCGCTCCTTACATACACAGTTGCATACTCGCGAACTCGCACGCAAGGACCGAGGCCGACCGCGTCGCAACGTCGCACGCCCGGAGCGTAGAGCCGGACGGGACACGCGAACGGCATCAAAGCCGATGGCACGTCGATTCGCATGCAGGAGATTGTACTCCCCGTACGCGTCTGATAAAACGCTTTTCTTTAACTAAGTAAAGTATTTTCATTTGCCCGAAGCATAAAGGCCCGCCACCGTAAACGGTAACGGGCCTCAACGACACGATTTGTGCGCCGGCTCGAGCTATGCGTTCTTTTTGCCCAGCTTAGCCTTAACCAAGCCGACCACGGTCGGGATGATCGACACGGCGACAATGCCGATAATCAGCAGCTCAAAGTGCTCCTGCACAAAGGGAATGCCGCCAAAGAAGTAGCCCAGCAGCGTAAAGACCGTCGACCAGGTAATGCCGCCCAGCACGTTAAAGACAACGAAGTTGCGCCAGTGCATGCCGCCCATGCCGGCGATAAAGGGCACAAAGGTGCGGATAAACGGAAAGAAGCGGCCCAGGAAGATGGCCAGGTGGCCCCACTTATCCAAGAAGTCCTCGGACTTTTTGATGCGCTCGGGCGTCATGGCCTTTACCTTGCCCGAGACGATGATCTTGCGGCCAAAGAAGTGGCCGATCATAAAGTTGCACTGATCGCCCAGGATGGCTGCGGCCCATGCGGTGGCCAGCAGGGCCACGATGTTAAAGCCACCGTTGTGGGCAAAGAAGCCCGAAGCAAACAGCAGCGAATCGCCAGGGAGAAACGGGAAGAACACCACGCCTGTCTCGATAAAGATAATCAGGAACACGCAGCCGTAGGCCATAAGCGGGCCGGCGGCGATCCAGCTGGCAATCGCGGTGCGCGGGTCTTTGAGCAGCTCGGCGATAAAATTGATGAAACCCATGAAATAAAACCTCTCAGTTGTGGGCGCGGACACGTCCAAGTTGACCAGTATACGGTTGCGGTGCCCCCTCGTGCGCAACCCCACAAAAGCATGACTCCATTACCAGCAAGTTTGCATAACTGACACCTGTCGTGCAAAGCCGCCAAGATTGTCCTTCCTAATCCCTAGCGAATCGCTATACTTTATTGAATCGCATTGCCATGGCGCTAAGGGAGGGCGGTCGGTGAGCTTTATCAATACCATTCGCGAGGACATCAAGACCGTCCAGGCGCAGGACCCCGCCGCGCAAAACGGTCTGGTCATCTTCCTTTCCTATCCCGGCCTGCACGCCAAGTGGAACCACGTGCCAGAGCACTGGCTCTGGGAGCATGGCCATCGCTCGCTCGCCCGTGTGCTCTCGCAAATCACCCGCCACATTACCGGCGTCGAGATTCATCCCGCTGCACAGATCGGCAAGCATTTCTTTATCGACCACGCCATGGGCGTCGTCATCGGCGAGACCACCATTGTGGGTGACAACTGCGTGCTCTACCAGGGCGTCACGCTCGGCGGTACCGGCAACGAGACCGGCAAGCGCCACCCCACCCTAGGCAACAACGTCACCGTGGGCACGGGCGCCAAGGTGCTCGGCAACATCCGCATCGGCAACAACGTCAAAATCGGCGGCAACTCGGTCGTCGTTAAGGACGTGCCCGACAACTGCACCGTCGTGGGCGTGCCGGGACGCATCATCAAGCGCAACGGCTGCCGCGTGTTCGAGGAGAGTTTCGACGCCAAGCAGCATCGCGAGTACATGCCCGATGACGCCGCCGAGCAGAGTGCCCTCAACCGCCAGGGCATCACCGAGAATGCCCGCCGCGTCAAGGAACTCGAGCGAGAGGTGGCCGAGCTCAAAGCCCTCGTCGCCAAGCTCGTGGACGAGCGCTAGGAACGCAAGCGGCACAAAACGACATCGGCATCAACGCAAGAAGGCGCGCCAGGGAATTCATCCCCGGCGCGCCTTTGCGTTGATGCGACATGTGGGACTGTCCCTTTGTCACATTATGCGAACTGGCTCAGATAGAGGTCGGCATAAGCGCCCTCGGCTGCGAGCAGCTCCTTATGCGTGCCCTGCTCGATAATGTTGCCGTGGTCCATGACCAAGATCAGGTCGGCGTCCACGATCGTCGACAGGCGATGCGCGATCACAAAGCTCGTGCGCCCGCGCATAAGCGCGTCCATGGCACGGCCGATGGCAAGCTCGGTGCGCGTGTCCACGCTTGAGGTCGCCTCGTCCAGGATGAGAATCGCCGGGTTGTTGAGCAGCACGCGCGCAATGGTCAGCAGCTGGCGTTGGCCCTGACTAATGCTCTCGGCATCGTTAGCCACACGCGTGTCGTAGCCCTGCGGCATAGTGCGCACGAAAAAGTCGACCTGCGCGGCACGAGCGGCGGCCACGATCTCCTCGCGCGTTGCCTCGGGGCAGCCGTAGGCGATGTTTTCGGCAATCGTGCCATCGAACAGCCAGGCGTCCTGCAGCACCATGCCAAACTGCTGGCGCAGCTCGCCGCGGTCCATGCGGCTCGTGTCTACGCCGTCGAGCGTAATACGCCCGCCGTCAATCTCGTAGAAGCGCATGAGCAGGTTGATGAGCGTGGTCTTGCCCGCGCCCGTGGTTCCCACCACGGCAATCTTCTGGCCCGGCTCGGCGGTAAACGACACATCGCGCATGAGCGGCTTGTCGGGCGCATAACCAAAGCGCACATGCTCAAAGGCGACGCGGCCCTCCACGCGGCCCGGCAGCTTGGCGGCCTCGCCCGGCTGCGGATCCGCCTCCATCTCGGGTTCATCGAGCAGGTCGAACACGCGCTCCGCACTCGCCAGCGCGCTCTGCAGCGAGTTGAAGGTAAACGACAGCTGCGTCATGGGCTCGGATGCCTCGTAGATAAACTGGAAGAACGCCTGGAACACACCGACGGTCATGTGGCCGGCAACCAGCATGCTGCAGCCCACAATCGCAATCACGATCTGTGCCAGGCGGCCGATAAAGCGCACCGCGGGGCCGACGGCGTTAATCATAAAGTCGGCCTTGGCACTCACGCGCGCTAGCTCGCTCGAGGCCTGGTGCACCTCGGCAGAGCTCTGACGCTCGCGGTTAAACGCGCGAATCACCAGACGGCCCGAATAGCCTTCCTCGACCGCACTCGTAATCTTGGACACCCACTCCTGGCGCTCACCGGTTACGTCATGCGTGCGACGCGAGACCACCTTGGTCACCAGCAGCGACAACGCCGTAAAGAACAAAAAGACCAGCGTAAGTGGCACGCTAAACACGAACATCACGCTCACGGCGCCCACCACGGTGCCGATCGACACCAGAAGCTGCAGCAAGCCGCGCTGCATGCTCTCGGACATCTTGTCCAGGTCGTTGGTCGCGCGGCTGACGACCTCGCCGGGACGATGCGCGTCAAAATAGGCGAGCGGCAGACGATTGAGCTTTTGGGCGATGCGGTTACGCAGACGTAGGTTGAGGCGTTCGGCCACGCTCGACATCAAAAAGCTCTGGAGCGCGTAGAACGAGGCAGCGGCCGTCCAAATCATAAAGTAGATGAAGATGGTCCTACCGCAGTTCTCCCAGGTGATGTTGAAAGTGGTGTCGTTGGCAAACGCCACCTGAATGTGGCCCCACAGCTCATCGATCACGCGGGCGCTATATGCCGGCGCAGCGGTGTTAAAGATGGCATAGAACACAATGCTCGCGAACACGATATAGAAGCGCCAATGGTCGCCGGCGGCCTCGCTCCACAGGCGGCGCACCGTCGCCCAGGTATCCCGAGGCGTCTCGTCCTCGTCCTCGTCGTCCACATCGCGCATGCGCTCTGCCTCAGCGCGGGCGCGCTCGTCCTCGGCGCGCTCGTTTTCCTCGTACAGCGCCTGGCGGCGCGCCTCGCGAGCGGCCGCCGCCTTGGCGGCCTCATCCAGCTCGGGTGCTACGGCGGCCTGGTCGACCATTTTATCGGCGGCGTCCACAGCAGCGGCATCGACAAGGCCGCCTTGTTTCCTGAGCTCCTCGGCCATGCTACTCACCTCCCTTCATTTGCGATTCCGCGATGGCGCGGTACACCTCGCAGGTTTCCATAAGCTCGCCATGCGTGCCCAGACCCACAACCTCGCCGTCCTTGAGCACGACGATCTGGTCGGCGTGCAAGATCGTCGATATGCGCTGCGCGATGATGAGCACCGCAGCGTCACGCGTCTCGTCTTGCAACGCATGGCGCAGGGCGGCATCGGTCTTAAAGTCCAGGGCCGAGAAACTGTCATCGAAGATATATAGATCGGCATGCTTCATGAGCGCACGGGCGATGGCCAGACGCTGGCGCTGGCCGCCCGAAAAGTTCGTGCCGCCCTGCGCCACCGGGGTATCGAGCCCCTGCGGCTGATCGAGCACAAAGGTGCTCTGGGCAACCCGGAGCGCATGAAGCATGTCGGCCTCAGTCGCGTCTTCGTTGCCAAAGCGCAGATTGCTTGCTACGGTGCCCGAGAACAGCCATGCCTTTTGCGGCACATAGGCAATGCGCCCGCGAATCTCGTCTTGCGAAAGGTCGTGCAGATCAACGCCGTCCAGGCGAATGGCGCCCTTGGTGGCATCGTGGAAGCGCAGCAGGAGCTTGGCCACCGTCGATTTGCCCGAGCCCGTCGAGCCGACGATCGCGGTCGTCTGACCGCGGCGACAGGTAAAGCTCAGATTGCACAGCGTGTCCTCGTCGGCGTCGTCAAAACGAAACGACATATGATCGAACACGGCGACCGCGTCGGCTCCGTCTGCGGACTCAGGCGCCCCGTCGCCCAGCGTAGCCTTGCCGTCCACGATGCTCGGCTCGATTTCGAGCACCTGCTGCGCACGGTTGAGGCACGCCGCGGCGCGCGGAAGCGTCAGAATCACCATCTGCGCCATCATCACAAAGAAAAGAATCAGGATCGCGTATTCCAACACGGCCGAAATGCTGCCGATTTGCATGGCGTGGACGCCCACGCGGTTGCCGCCCACCCACAGCACCGCCACCTCGGCGATGTTCATCAAAAAGAAGCTGGAGCTGTCGAGGCCCACAAACAGGTGGTTGACCTTGATGGCGTTGGCCGCGTAATCGCTAAACACCTCATCCAGGCGCTGCTCCTCGTGGCGCTCCTTGTTAAATGCGCGGATGACGCGCACGCCCACGATGTTCTCGCGCAGCACCACGTTCATGCGGTCGATAAAGCTCTGCAGGCGCATAAAAATCGGCGCGGCGTTAGCCACCGTAAAGACCGCCGCCACCAGCACGATCGCAACCACCACGCCCAGCAGCGTGCCCATGGCGGGATCGATGAACCAAGCAAAAATGATGCCTGCCACGGCCAAGAATGGCACCGGCAACACCAGCTGAATCGTCTGAAGGACAGCTTGCTGAATCACGTTGATGTCGTTGAGCGAGCGTGTGATCATCGAACCCGTGCCAAAGCGCTCAAAGTCGCTGGCGGACAGCTCGAGCGACTTGTCGTACACGGCATTGCGGATATCGCAGGCCACGTTGGCGGCCAGGCGCGCCGAAAGATAGCAGCCCAGCACCGTGCCGCCGCTGGCCATGCCGGTCGCGATAAGCATGTACAGGCCGTTACGTAAAATATAGTCGACATCGCCCGTGGTAATACCGGTGTTGACCATGTTCGCCAGCATCGTGGGAACCAACAGCGTACCGACGTTATCTATCAGCACCGCAAACAGCGTCACCGCAATCAGACCGCGGTACGGCCTCATAAACCTCATTAAGAGTCGCATGTGTCCCCCTCGCCCTTATCGTCAGCCTCGTTCTCGGCGGCCACTTGCCGTTTAAATGCCTCGCACTCTTCGTTCAGAACATGGGAGAATTTACCGACCAGGCGCATGATCTCGCGCTGTTCCCACGGCTCGAGCGCTTCGAATGCCTGTTGCTCGGCTTTTTGCGCCGGTAACGCGTAGCGCTTGGCAAACCGCACGCCTTCTTCGGTCAATCGCACAACCTTGTTCTTACGACTGCCCTCGGCAAACTCCAACGTCGCAAGCCCTCGCGCCCTAAGCGTCTTGATCGCCGAATTGATGGTCTGTTTGCTGTAGAACCATTCACTCGTCAGCCGACTCACGGCAACGCTTCCGCCCGCTGCACTCGTGTCGACGAGCATCCAGTAGGCGCAGTCCGAAAGACCGCAGGTACGCGCGAACTCCGAATAGATACGGTCAAGCCCGTTAAGCATCCGGTCGAAATCGACCAGGCTAACTGCACTATTCATCTCTCCCACCATTCGATAGTCCGAGTTTTGACCAATTTATATCTCTACATTAGTCCGAGTTTTGACTATCGTCAATACGCTCGTTGTTTATGGTCGGCTCTACATAAGCATATCGACAAAAAAGACCGCCGGCGCGGGGGCGGCGCCAGCGGTCACGTGAAAATCGGGTTTTATTGCCTGTTAAGCGGCGACGGCCTCATAGACCGTAGCACCCGAGAAGCTGTCATGCAGGCTTTTGCCGGCAATCCACGGCAGCTCGACGACCTCGCAGACCGTGTTGACCAGCTCGGAGCAGTCAGTAAAGTGGCCCTTGTCGTTGAGGGCCTCGCAATCCTGAACACGCCAATAGCCATCGGTGTGCGTGATGTAGTACTCGTGATCGTTGATCGACACGAAAGCGCGCGTCTTGGAACGCAGCAGCTTCAGAAATCCTTCGAAATCGGTCTCGACGACATCTCCAGCCTGGAACATGATGTTACCTCCTGGCCCGGCGCCACCACGGCGCATTGATAAACGTTGGTGCTCCTTTAGTAAAACCTTTATCAGAGGTTATGCGTTCGTCATTTAGGCAAGTGGTAAAAAACCGCAGGGTAGACGGGATAAAACGTTTAACCATCCCATTTGTTTGTCACATTCTGAAGGTACTTTTATGCAAACCTACTTTCCCAATTGGAATCTATCCTTTTGGCCGGGCAATTGACCGTCTATCGTTTAAGCCCGGCGGGTATGAACGGGGCATCTGCAACGCCACCGCAAGGAGACACCATGGAGACTATCGAAGCACTCATTCACCGCCGCAGCTGCCGCAACTACAGCGATCGTCCCGTCGAGGCCGAAAAGCTTGCACGTATTATCGAAGCCGGCCAATATGCACCGAGCGGCATGGGCCGCCAGCCGGTGACGTTTGTCGCCGTCACCGACCCCGCGACCGTCGAGCGTCTCTCACAGCTCAACGCCCAGGTCATGGGCAGCAACGGCGACCCCTTCTATGGCGCCAAGACCGTTGTTGTGGTGTTGGTTGACCGCAGCGTGCCCACACATCTGGAAGACGGCTCGCTCGCCATGGGCAACTTGCTCAACGCCGCCTATGCACTGGGTGTCGATTCGTGCTGGATTCACCGCGCGCATGAGGTCTTTGACTCGCCCGAGGGCCTGGAGCTGCTGGCCAGCTGGGGCCTGCCCGCCGACGGCAGCCTGCGCGGCGTCGGCCACTGCATTCTGGGCTATGCCGAGGACACGCTACCCGAGCCCAAACCCCGCCGCGACAACGTGGTGTACGTCAAGTAGCGCAGGAGTGTCCCAAACTGCCGGCAGAAAAGGAACGTCCCCTTCTGCCGGCAAGCTATGTTGATATTTGAGTTGTCGTCGCTTCGCTTGTCTGGGTCGTTTCGGCGTCGTCGCCTTGCTTGTCTTCGTCCTTTTGTGCATCGGCGATGGTGGAGGCCGCCGCAACGATACCGCGCTGGGGCGCGACGCCCGTCTGGGTCTGAGCGCCCTCGATAACTTCTGTGCCTGCATGCGCGAGCTCGGGCGATTTAAACACTGCGTCCAAGTTGGCGCCACCGCCGGCGTAGCCAAGCGCAGCGAGTGCGATGACGATCACTGCAACGACGACCGCGATCGGAACATAACGATGCCAACCAGCCGGATTGAGCCCGCTGCGGCGAGCCGCCCCGCGGCTGATGTAACCGAGCGTGCCGTCGTGCTTGAGCTTTGAGCCCACCACGCGCTTGCGGCCCCACAGCGACGACTCGGCCTGCATGGCCAAGCGAGCGCTTGCCGATGGATAGCCATATTTAGTGCGTTTGAACGAGCCATCAAACCCCGAGGCGTGTTTGCCCCACGTCACCGATGTCGTGCGCCGGTTAACCGGCGCGGCGCTCCGCCTTCTGCGGCTCGGTTTTGAAGTCTCAGCCATTTGCCCTCGCACGCCGTAACCAAATCGAAACAATAACGCTTTGGACTGTAGCACACGCGTCGCGCGCGGTCACGGGCGCCTCGCTCAACGGTCGTCGTCCTTCAGCAAGCGCCACAGCGTTGTACGGCTTATGCCCAGCACCTCCGCCGCACGGGTTCGGTTGCCGTGGAGATGATCTACAACCAAATGCGCGATATCTCGCTCGGTATCGGCCAGCGGTCGCAGGATATACAGGTCACTTTCGAGTGTCGGGGCGCCAAAGGTTGCGGTCTTAATCACGTCCTCTTGGGCGAGCACTTCCTCCGCCACAGTGCGGTCCACCGTGGCCGCCCCCACCAATATATACAGTCGTTCCGAGACCTCGCGGAGCTGCAGATAATTGCGCGGCCAGCGGTAAGCATCGCGCGTCTTCGCCGCCGCGGCAGACAGCGTGGGCGCTGACGCCCCAAATGCGTCAGCGAGATATTCCAAATAGCGCGCAACCTTCTTCGACGCGGCTCCCTGCTCGGCGATTGCCGGCGCCACGCTCACCGCACAGGCGAAGCGCTCGGTCACAAAAGCGGCTTGATCACTTTCGCTGCCGCCCGGCATGTCATTCGCCGTCAGCACCACATGGCAGCGCGTCGCCAACGCGGTGTCGGCCATCGTGGAAACGAGCTCGCGAAGGCGCTGCGGACCAACCGCGTTCCAGCCCTCAATGCAAAGTGTCAGCCCCGTTTGGAACAGCGGCGATTCGGAGCTTTTGAGCACATGGCGCCAACCGCGATCGGTGAGTTCATCGAGCGCGACGGAAACAAAGGGCTGATCGGCAAAAGGACCGTCCAGATAGAGGCGCTTGGCGATCTCGACCTGACCCGCTCCCAGCTCGCCCTCGAGCATAAGGGGCACACCGCGCGCGTAGCTCTCGGCAACCGGTGCAGCCACCGCAGCGGCACCCTCAACGCTGCCGTACGCGCTCGATTCGTAGCGGGCCTCAACTTCGTCGGCGTTGAGCCACTCGATGCCCGCATGCGCCGCGGCACCGCGCACCTCACGCGCCACGACCACCCAAAGGCCCCCGCCCTCTTTGTCGGTGGGGCGAACGGTCAGGCTCAGGCGCGTACCCGCACGCCCCATAACAAGACGCGCGCCGTCTCCTATACGGTCGAGGCGCTCAGCGACAAAAGCCGCCACATCCCGCTCGAGCGCCGCGTCATTCATGGTCGAGATCGCGACGTCCCCACGCGCATCGATTGCCAATGCCGAGGCCCCGGCAGCAGCCAGGGCTTCGGTCAAGATGTTCAGCTTGACATCGCTATCCATTATTTGCCCCTGTCCGCAGCGACGCGCAACCGCCGACGGTCGCACGACCGAGTGTTTCAAAATTGAACGATATTGCTCATCAAACACTATAGGGCAGAAAGCGCCGTCCTGCGAGTATAGGTGTTGCCCCGCATCGCCATCCTGGCGGGGCGATAAGAGCTCTTCGGGACTTATAAACCTGCGGACAAGCCATACCCGCAAGAGCTCCTATCGCTCCACCGCAGGCTTGCGCTCACCGGCAGCCAGCACGCGAATAAGCTACTTCTCTACCAGATTCCCAGCACGTGTTGCATTCCCAAACTCATGCACGCAATACCAATCCAGCAGCAAAAGCCCAGCGCGATGGGCTTGCCGCCCTTTTTGACCAGCTCGACGATATCGGTATTAAAACCAATAGCCGCCATGGCCATCACAATAAAGAATTTCGACAGCTCCTTGATGGGCGCCGTGATGGACACGGGAAGCTGAAACACCGTGGTGATCACGCTCGCCAGCACAAAGAACAGCACAAACATGGGAAACGCGCGTTTAAGGGAGAACGTGCTTTTGGCGTCGCCGCCGGCCTTGCGTGCCAGATGCATCTGCCAGCATGCGAGGACCAACGTGATGGGAATAATGGCCAGCGTCCTGGTGAGCTTGACCACTGTAGCGCTCTCGAGCACATTGGCGCCGGGATGCATGCTGTCCCAAGCGCTCGCCGCAGCCGTTACGGACGAGGTGTCGTTGATGGCGGTGCCGGCAAACAGGCCAAAGCCCTCGTTGGTCAGCCCGAGCATGCCGCCGAGCGTCGGAAACACGAGCGCCGCGATAACGTTAAACAGGAAGATGACCGAAATGGCCTGGGCAATCTCGCGATCGTCGGCATCGATGACGGGCGCGGTCGCAGCAATGGCCGAACCGCCGCAAATCGACGAACCCACACCCACAAGCGTCGCGATCTTGCCCGGCACGTTCATAACGTGGCAGAGCACAAAGGCGATGACAAGCGAGGTCGAGATTGTCGCCACGATAATCGGCAGCGACTGGGCGCCCTTGGACAGAATCTGGGAGAGGTTCATGCCAAAGCCAAGCAGGATAACCGCGTACTGCAAGACCTTTTTGGACGTATAGGTGACGCCAGCGGCGAGCTGTTCGCGACGATTCTTGGGAAAGACGAGCGCCAGGACCATGCCAAAGAGGATGGCAAATACCGGACCGCCGACCACCTCAATTTGTTTGCCGAGCAGCGTCGCGGGAATGGCGATGATCAGGCAGAACAAGACGCCTTTCCAGCGCTCGCGTACGATATTTGCCAGTTGCATATGGGATTCCTTCTTTCTATTTCACGTTTGCGACGGCTTATGATACGGCAACATTGAGCGCAGCCTTGCGCAAACACAGACTAAGATGCCGCAATAGTTCTCAGGCAACAGCCGAATTACCCACCGCGGAGAGCTGATTCGCGGCATAATTAACAACTGACATATGAGTTTGATAGAACAGTTGCGAGGCGCTATGGAAGAATCGATGCACGTCGGCGAGCAGGAAACGAGCCTACAGGACCAGTCCTACCACACCATTCGACGCAAAATCGTCTACCTGGACTACAAACCGGGCGAAAAGCTGGGCGTCAAGCAACTTTGCGACGACCTGGATATGGGTCGCACGCCCGTGCGCGAGGCTTTGGTTCGCTTGGCGCAGGAAGGCCTGGTGCGCACCGTGCCCCAGAGCGGCACCTATGTCTCGCCCATCAACCTCACCCTTGCCGAGAGTGCCTGTTACATCCGCGAACATCTGGAAAAGCAGGTGATCGTGGAATGCTGTGCGCGCGCCACGTCGGCCGGCATCGAGCAGCTCGACCGCGCCATCGCGCTGCAGGAAAAGGCCATGGCCGAAGAGGATCGCATCGGCTTCTTTTTGAGCGACAACCTCATGCATCACATGATTTTTAGCATCGCATGTCGCAGCACCGTGTGGTCGTGGCTCGAAGAGACCAATGCCGACCTGGAGCGCTTCCGCTGGCTGCGCGCCGCCACGCAGGTTCTCGACAATCAGGACATCGTGAACGAGCACAAGCAGATTCGCCGCGCTATCGCCGGTCGCGACCCCATCGAAGCGAGCTTTTTGGTCAGCAAGCACCTGCATATGATGTTCCGCAACCAAACCGAGGTTCTGGACCAGTTCCCCGAGTACTTCGAGACCAGCAAGCTCCGCTAACCTGCCAAAAAGGGACAGGTTCATTTTGGCAGGTTTTATCTGGTCAAATGCAAAAAAGGCCCGGCTCCGTCTTGATGCGGAGCCGGGCCTTAGTCGCTAGAACGGCGGAACCAACTACTCTACCGTGACGCTCTTGGCCAGGTTACGGGGCTGGTCGACGTCGCAGCCGCGCAGGATGGCGACCTCGCGGGCGAGCAGCTGCAGCGGGACACTCGCCGTGATGGGGCTGAACACGTCGCGGACTGCCGGCACGCGGATGATGCAGTCGGCGAGCTTGTTGATCTCCTCGTCACCCTCGGTGGCAACGACGATGACCTTGGCACCGCGCGCCTTGCACTCCATAAGGTTCGACACGGTCTTGTCGTAGGTGGCGCTCTTGGTGGCCACGGCGATGACGGGGAAGCCCGGGTCGATCAGGGCAATGGGGCCGTGCTTCATCTCGCCGGCGGCGTAGGCCTCGGCGTGCAGGTAGCTGACCTCTTTGAGCTTGAGCGCGCCCTCGTAGGAAATAGCGGCACCCATGCCGCGACCCACGAACAGTGCGGACTGCGCGTCCTTGCACAGCAGGGCGGCCTCATGAACGGCCTCGGTTTGGGTATCCAAAATCCACTGGATCTGCTCGGCCGTATCGGAAAGCTCGCGGAACAGCATGCGCGCCTGCTTGGTGGTCAAGCGGTACTTGACCTGCGCCAGTAGCAGGGCCAAAAGCGTGAGGCTCACGACCTGGCCGATAAAGCTCTTGGTCGAGGCGACCGCGATCTCCTTGTTGGCCTTGGTGTAGATGACGCCGTCGCTCTCACGCGCCACGGGGCTGCCCACCACGTTGGTGATGCCGAAGACCTTGGCACCCTTGATGCGCGCGTCGCGAATGGCGGCGAGAGTGTCGGCCGTCTCGCCCGACTGGGACACGGCCACGACGAGCGTCGTCGGCGTGATGATGGGGTTGCGATAACGGAACTCGCTGGCCGCCTCCACCTCGGTGGGGATGCGAGCCCAGCCCTCAATGAGATTCTTGGCAATGAGGCCAGCGTGATAGCTGGTGCCGCAAGCGATCACGTAGACGCGGTCGATGTCGTTGAGCTCCTCGAGCGAAAGGCCCAGCTCGTCGATGTCGAGCTCGCCGGCCGGCGTCATGCGACCAACCAGCGTGTCGCGCACGACGCGCGGCTGCTCGTGGATTTCCTTGAGCATAAAGTCGGGATAACCGCCCTTTTCTGCCATGTCCAGGTCCCAGTCGATGTGGGTGACCTTGGGCTCGATAACGTTGCCAGCCTCGTCGGTGTACTCGACGCCTGCGGGCGTAAGCTTGGCAAACTGACCGTCCTCGAGCACCACGACATCGCGGGTGGCGTCGATGAGCGCGATGACATCGGAGGCGACATAGGCGCCGGTCTCACCCGCGCCGACCACGATCGGGGAATCCTTGCGGGCCACGGCGATCACGCCGGGCTCGTCAGCGCACACGGCGGCCAGACCATAGGCACCGACCACGTGGGTGCAAGCCTCGCGCACGGAGGCCATCAGGTCGTGCGTCTCGGCATAAGCCTCTTCGATCAGATGCGCGAAGACCTCGGTATCGGTCTCGCTCTTAAAGTGGTGGCCGCGGCCCTCCAGCTCTTCGCGCAGCTCGGCGAAGTTCTCGATGATGCCGTTGTGGACGATGGCGATACGACCGTCGCAGCTGGTGTGGGGATGGGCGTTAACGACGGAGGGCTTTCCGTGGGTGGCCCAACGGGTGTGGCCGATACCGCAGGTAGCGTCACTGTCGATGTTGGAAAGCTCGCTCTCCAGGCCCGCGACCTTGCCCACGCGGCGGATGACGTCGAGGTGCGCCGCGGCGCCCTCGCCCACCTCGAGCGCGACGCCCGAGGAGTCATAGCCGCGATACTCCATACGCTTGAGGCCCGTGACCAGGATGTTCTTTGCAATATCAGAGCCGGTGTAGCCGACGATTCCGCACATAAGATAAATCCCTTCGTTCGCGTGACTGCAAGACGTCCACGCACAAGGGGCGCTGAGACGTATAACGTTCGAGTATTGTACTCACGCAAGCACAAGCTGATATACCAGAAATGGTATCTCAACTTAGATACCACCCGATGCACACACGTCCAGCCGGTCCAAACCACCACAAAGGGGACAGGTACCTTTGTGGTGGTTTTGGCCGGGGCGGCGGCCTGTCCCGGCGATTTATCTCGATCTGTAACATCTAGGACACCAAAAGCGGACTTACTGTTACAGATTGAGATTTTCCGTCCGACCTCGACGTTTTGTCTCAATCTGTAACAGGTAGAACCGGTTTTGCCGTCCAGATGTTACAGATCGAGACAGTTGAAGGCCGGAACAGCAAAACCGCCACGAAGGGAACTATCCCCTTCGTGGCGGTTTGGACGGCGGCGTTTGTCTATGAGGCTTGCTTGGGGAAGGTCGTTGCGAGCGCTGCAACGGCAAGTCCTGCCACCACGTAGAAGGCCGTGGCCGCAGACTTTGAGCGAACCTCGGCATTGTCCGCCAAGAGCTCCCCCTGCGCCTCGGACGCAACGCCCATCGATTCCAGGCGCGCCATAAACGCGGCATCACTCTCGTAGGTATAAACAACCTCTTCGAGCGCCGCTTTACTCTGTGTGTCGACCACATTGCTCGCATCAATACGCGCATCGAGACCGGTGTTGACAGCGATAAGCAGGACCGAACCCATGGCGGCAGAGCCCAACGCGAGGCCCAGGTTACGCGCCGCACCCTGGATGCCGCCCGATTGCTGGGCGTCACTCGGCGGCACGGCGGAAGCGACAATGTTGTTGGCCTGCGAGTTTACCAGGCCAACGCCCACGCCACCAAAGAGCGTACCGACCACCATAATGGGCGTCAGCTCGGACGCGCGCACGCCAAACGCCATGCTCACACAGGCTGCCGCCATAAAGACATAGCCCGTACGCACCACAGACCAAGGCTTAAGCTGCGGAAACTTGCGCGGCACAAACATTGCGAGCACCAGCATGGGCACACCCGAGATGATGCCCAAAAGCGCTGTCTGCATGCCGCCAAGGCCAATTACAAGCTGATAGTACGAAGTGCCGACCAGACCCTGAGCGCCCATGTAGAAAAACGGCAGAGCAATGGCGATGACGCCGGAGCGAACGGTGGGATTGCGCACAAAGCTCGACGGCAAAATCGCTATGCCGTGGGCGCGCTCCATCCAGTGCTCGACCGGAATCAGCATCACCAGCAATAGCAGGCCGACGCCGACAATAGGCAAAGCGGGAGAAATACCGGCGATCGTGAAGGGAGCCTGCGGCAAGGGAGCAAATACGCCCCAGGTCGAGATGCGCGAAAGACCGCACATAACGGCGAACAATCCCAGAGAGGCAATAACCGCACCCGGCGCGTCAAACTTGCCCGCGTGCAGCCCGCCACCCGTCGGCAGCTTTGCGCTCGCAACGAGCAGTGCGACAAAATAGGCGGCGAGCACGCCGAAGGTCACGCGAAAACCTGCGATATCGACCAGAATGCCCAGCGCGATAGGAATAATCGTCGCAAGCGCCGCCGATGCGGCAATCACGCCATATGCCTGCTTGCGCTCCTCGCCTTCGTACAGCATGGACACCATGCCCAGTACCGAAGGGATAATGAGGCTTGCGCCCAGCCCGACCATCAGTCGGCCACCCCAAATAAGCAGCTCAATGCTCGGTGAAAACGCGCACAGCAGCTCTCCCACCACAGCAAGCACCAATCCGGCACGGAAGTTGCGGCACCACCCGATAACCATGCCGAGCAAACCGCCCGCAAGCATAAAGGTGCCCGCCATAAGCGAATAGACCGTGCTCGCCATCTGCACGTCCGAGAGCGGACATCCAAACACGCGCATCATCTCGGCCATGGCAACCGAAAACGCACCGTTGTCTGCCGAGGTACCCACCTGAGTGCATGCCAGCACGATCAGCGGCGCCAGTCGCGCCAAACGAGAAGGCGCCACAGGCTCCATCCCCGAGTTCGAAACCGCGCGATTCATGCACATCACCATCCGCTTTTTTCATTCCGTATATGCGGCAAGGATTTAAAACCAACCCTTCCCCTACTCATCATAAAAAATGCGTATCATGACAGGTGCCACGCTCTTTTCCAGATATACGGCAAATCGAGCTTTCTCGCGACCCTAGGGAGCCCCATGAGCATCAATCAGCGACAAGCAAAGCTGCTTAAAATCCTGCTCGACCAGGCGGGCTACACCCCGACAGTCGATATCTCCGATGCCCTTGCTTGCTCGGAGCGCACCATCCGCAACGACATGCGGGCCGCTAACGCCTTCCTCGACGAAATGGGCATCCAAGCGGCAATTGTCTCCAAGCGCGGCAACGGCATCCGCATCGATGGCGACAGCATGCAGCGCGGTCAGATATCGGACATCATCAAGGAACGTTCGCTTTCCATGGACGCCGGTCTTGACCGCTTCTATCGCGGCATGTTGCTGCTCACCTGCGACTACCGGCACCAATACACCACCGAATCGCTTGCGCGGGCCATCCTCACCAACAAACAGCAGGCCCAAGACGACCTGCGCACATGGAACGAGCTCATGACGCCGTTTGGAGCCCAAATCGTACGCGGGCGCCGCATTACGGTCGAGGGTCCCGAGGAGTACATCCGATTCTTCGTCGTCTATTATCTGTTTGAGCTCGCGTCGACCGCCATGAAGCGCCGCATTGAGCCGCAGCTCTTTGGCGGCAACGAGCAATTCTTCAACGACCTCATCGCATACGTCGAGCGCGAAAGCCGAACGCTCTATACCGACAACGCCCGCCACCAGCTTGCCGTCTACCTGCAGATTATGGTCCTGCGCATTCTTAAGGGCAAAGAGGTCGGTGGTTACACCTCGGCGATTCCCGTTGTGTACGACGACGTCGCCAACCGTATTGAGCAGCACTTTGGCATCGAGGTCTCCGCCAACGAGCGCGGCATCATCCGCGACCTCTTTACGGTCTCCACGCGCCGCTGGACGCCCGAGTTCCAGCGCACATATCAGCCCACACCCGAGGCGGCGCGCCTCACCGAGGAGTTATTCTGCGCTCTCGGCGAACGCTTTGGCACGCGACCGCCGCTTCATCTTGAAAAGCCCTGCGCCGCGCTCATCGAAGCCGGACAAACTCACATGCGCTATGAACGCGCCATCTCACTGCCCCAGGAAAACACCTGGACGGTGCGATACGAAAACATGGCCTCGTTTATGCGCCTGTCCGAGGTGCTGCGCGACGCGCCCGGCCTATCTGGGCTGAATCTATACCAGACCGACGTGACGCGCCTGGCGATGCTATTGCTCTCGTATATGGACGGCCTGTCCTCGCACGATCAATGGCGTGTCGGACTCGTGGTCAACTGCGGCATTGAGCAGGTCTTCTATGCGCGCGATCGACTTGAGCGGCTCATTCCCTGCATGCGGGTCGCGCGTGTGCTGACCGAAACAGAAGTCGCCGAGATTGAATCAGACCCCAAGCACAGCAGCCTCGACTTCCTGGTCTCATTCGACCCCATCAAGACGACGCTTCCACTCTGCGTGCTGAGCAATGCCATCGATGACGCCGATCGCAGCCGCATCGAGCTGCTACTCATGAAGCTTGGATGCCCCCACGCACTCGACGACGCCCCGCTTGCCGGCGGTCTTCCCGAGCGCGAGCTCGATATCTCGCACGCGCGCATGCTCACGCGCACCCTTCACGCTGCACTTGTCGAAGACGGCCTCTGGCGTGGCACGCTCTCCGGCTTCTCGAACACCTTCGAGATGCTGTCGTTCACGCACGGACCTTGGCTCTTGCTGACCGTATGTTCCCAAGATGTCGCTCAAACCGGGGCCGTGCATTACCGCGTGGAAACACGAGTCGGCTTTACCGGCGACCGCCTGCAACACATCCTGGTGCTCTGCGTCGCCCCAAGCGATGAGCGCGTCCTCACTCCGGCCACACAGCGCTTCCGCAAGCTCGCATCCGAGGCCGGCCTCAAACGGTAGACGGCGTGGGCGCCCATCGCGCGTGCCCATGCAAGCCTTCAAATACGCTTAAGCGCAAAGAACCCGTGGCCGCCCCTGCAGCCACGGGTTCTTTTTAGCGTCTATGGCCTATGCCATGACAAAGCTATTTGCGCGTCCAGACAGTCTCGCCCTCTTTGACCGTCTCGAGAACGCGCAGGTTGCGCACCTCGTCGAGCTCGATCTTGAGCGGGTTCTTCTCGACAATGCAGAAGTCGGCCAGCTTACCGGCCTCGAGCGTGCCCTTACGGTCGAGCTCGCCATACTGGAAAGCGCCGTTGACCGTGATGGCCTTCAGACCCTCGTACACGCTGATCTTCTGATTCTCGTCCAGCTGAGCGCCGCCCTTGGTGACGCGCTTGGCGGCGCACCACACAGCCTCAAAGAAATTGGGGCGCAGCACCGGCGTGTCGGTGTGGAAGGTAAACGGCAGGCCGCACTCCAGAGCGTCATGGCAGGCAGACACGCGACCGCCGCGCACGGGACCGAAGTTCTTAAGATGCACGTCGGCCCAGTACCAGATATGGCTGGCGAAAATCGACGGGATCATGTTGATCTCGGCCATCTGCTCGTACTGATCGCGGCGGGCAGTCTGGCAGTGGATCATGACCGGGTGCAGGCTCGCTTTATCGGGATTAGGCGAATCCTCCAGCGCGCGCTTGTACACGCGCAGGTACTGGTCGGCAGCCGCATCGCCGTTGGTATGGGCGAGCAGCTGATGATTGCCGTCGATGGCCTTGCGCATAAAGTCATACGCGGCCTTGTCGGTCATGGTGCCATAACCGCAGTAACCCTCGCCCTCATCGCCGGGAGTGTAGGGCTCGGTCATCCACGCCGTACGACCCTGGGGAGAACCGTCAAAGAACATCTTGAGGCCGCCGATACGGAAGTGACCGGTGTAGTCCTGCGAGACAAAAGGCTCGTGGTCGGCCAAGATTTTGTCGACATCCTCGCCGTACATGGGATAGCTCACGACGTCCATCTTGAGCAGGCCCTTGTTCGCAAGGCCGCAGAACAGCGCTGCGAAGTCGGCGGTGGTAGCACCCTCCTGGCAGGTGGTGATGCCGTTTTCCAGGTAGATGTCCTGCATCTCGCCGATCATGACGTCCATGTCCATCTTCTGACGCGGCTGAATCACGGCAAAGACCGGCCACATAGCGCCTGGCTCCTCGCAGTAACCGTCCGGCGTGCCGTCGGCCTCGCGGCCGTAGCGAGCGCCCTCGAGATCGGGAGTCTCGGCGGTAATGCCGGCAAGCTCCAGCAGCTTGGTGTTGGCAACAACCATGTGGCTCGAAGCGTGGACGGCGATAACCGGAATGGTCTCGCTCACGCGGTCGAGCACGTGACGGTTAGGGTGCTCATGCTCGGCCAGGGAATTCTGGTCGTAGGAAACACCCATGATCACGCCGTCCTCGCCAATGCCGCGCTGCTCGGCAAAGGCAGCCAGACGCTCGACGATCTCATCGAAATCCGCCGCGCCGTTAAGGTCGGCAGCCACGATGTACTGCGTGCAGCCAGAGATGTGGCTGTGGGGGTCAATCAGACCGGGCATAAGGCAGGCGCCGTTGAGATCAATCTCCTCGGCATCCTCTGCCTGCGCGCGTGCCTCCTCGAGCGAGCCGGTAAACGCGATGGTGCCGTCGTCTGCAACCAGCAGGGCCTCAAAAGTATCGCCCTCGCCGGTCATGGGAACAAAGTCGCCGTTAAAGTACAGCTTCTTCATGACCTACTCCTCCTCTTTGGAGAACTTCTTGATAGCAGGGGTGGTGGCCAGGCCAAGCACGATGATGGCAGCGCCCACGTAGTAAGCGAAACGCGTGGAGTTGAAGCGGGACTGAGCATTGATCTCGACCAGGGCGTCGCGCTCCTCATCGCTCATATCGATGTCCTCAATAGAAGCGCGGAAGTTCTCATCGGAGACGAGGTCGATATTGCGCTCGGAAATAGCGGCGACAGTGGACTCGGAAATGCGGGAATCGTTAGCGGCTGCATCCTTCACGGAGTTGGTGATACCAAAGAGCAGCACGGCACCCAGCAGGGCAATGCCGATGGCCTGGCCAACGTTACGCATGGCGGTCTGAATGCCGCCGGACTGGGAAGCGTCGCGCTCGTTCACGGCAAGGGCGACAACGTTGTTGGCCTGGGCGGAAACGATACCGGCGCCCGAGCCGGCAACAACGCAGCCAATGAGAATGCCCGGCATGGAAGCAGCGTCGAGCGTAACGGAGAACGCCATGATGATCAGGGCGGCAGCAAGGGTGAGGTAGCCGACCTGGATGACGCGACGCGGGTTAGCCTTCGGCATGAACTTGGGGATACCGATGGAGAAGGCGAAGGTCGGAACGCCAACGACGATGGAGAGCACGCCAACGATAGCCGGAGACCAGCCAGCAACGAGCTGCAGGTAGGGGGCCATCAGAATGGACTGAACACCCATGAAGAAGAACGTGATGGCGGAGGCGGCGAGACCGGCGAGGACCTGCGGGGTCTTAAGGAAGGACTGGGGCAGCAGGGCAAAGCCGTTCTTCTCCTCGACCTTCTTCTCGACGTTGATCATAACGATGAGGATAATCACGCCCAGGACAGCCATGGGCAGGCAGGGGGAGATACCGGCGATGGTGAAGGGGCATGCCGGGAAGGGCTCGACGAGGCCCCAAGCGGAGATGCGGGACACGCCGACCAGGAACAGGAACAGGCCGGTTGCGGCAAGGGCAACGCCGACGCCATCGAACTTGAGCTTCTCATCGGACTGCTCGATCTCGGGCAGCTTGAAGGACAGCAGGAACACGAGTACAAAGTAGGCGGCGAGGACGAAGAACGTCACGCGCATGCCGGCGGCCATGAGCACGATCGAAAGCAGCAGCGGCAGCAGGGCGGAAAGGCCGGAGGCGGCGCCTATGCAGCCAAAGGCAAGCACGCGGTTCTTACCGTGATAGATCTTGGGAACGAGGCCCAGAACCGAGGGAATCATGAACGACGCGCCGAAGCCCACGAGGGTACGGCCGCCCCAAATGAAGACGGTCATGTTGGGGGAAACGGCAAGGACGACCTCGCCGGCGGCGCACAGCAGGGCGCCCATGCGGAAGTTCTTCTTCCAGCCGATGATGGTACCCATCATGCCACCGGCGATCATAAAGGCGCCGGCCATGAGGGAGTAGACCATGTTGGCGAGCTGGATGTCGGCGGTGGTGGCGCCGAGGTCCTGCGTCAGGGCGGTTGCGGCGAGCGAAAGGGCGCCGTTATCGCCCGAAGTGCCCATCTGGGCCAGGATCAGAACGAGAACGGGGAGAAGCATGAACTTCTCGGCACCCTTCTCCTCTGCCACAGCTTTAGCTTTAGCCATGTGTTGGTTCCTTTCTTTTCCGTTTCACGCGGGCATTGAACCCCTTTGAGCCCGCGCGTCTTGTCGAGGCAAATATAGGCTGGAGCGCAATACGGACGGCATCAGAGCCATTGCCGTAGATACGGCAATTCTGACGGCGGGCCTAAAGGGCATCTGCTTTTTCTCGTGAAAAGCAAAACGGCCGACCCCTTTGCTCGGGCCGACCGTTTTGAAGAGAAAGTTTGATTGTTGGAAAATCCTAGGCAGTCGCGGCGACTTCCCCAGCGTCGACGCCCGCGGTGGTGGCACCGATGACGACGTAGCCGCTCACACAGCCGGCAACAGCGCACATAACGCCCTTAAAGATCATCATGCCCGTGCGCGAAAGCGGCAGCGGGAGCACAAAAGTGCAAAGCCATGCAAGGGGCGTGGCAACTACAAGGGCAATGATGCCAACGACGATCGACAGGGGAATCGACTTTTTGGGCAGCTTGGCCAGCCAACCATAGCCTTCGGAATTGCCCGGGTAAACGCCCTTGTTGAAATCCATCTTGGTCAGCGGCACCACGCACCAGGTCAAAATGAGACCAAGCAGGGCGCCTGTCAGCGCAATCTCCTCGACAACCTTACCGGCGGCAAAGGTAATATCGGCGTCCCCCGCGTGCATGCCCATAAAGATGAGCGCGTTAACGATGCCGTTGACGATGCCGTAACCGACGATGCACTTGTTCTTAAGATAGCTCTGGTAGTCCTTTGCGGCGGCCATATGCCCTCCCCATTTTCGCAGTGTCATTTGAGTGGGGCCAGTGTATCCTCACGCATCACGCCCGCTGACCAGAAGGATTGCCGTTTTTACGGCAACAGCCACACCCCAAACCACCACAAAGGGGGACAGGCACCTTTGTGGCGGTTTTCAACATGGTGGGCTTTGACACCCCAGGGGCAGGCGATGCTACAATCTGGCTTGTACTTGAAACGCATCAAAGGGGCCGCTATGGCAAAGGTTAAAATCAGCGACGTCGCGCGCGAAGCCGGGGTTTCGTTGGGCACGGTTTCCAACGCGCTCAACCATCCCGAAAAGCTGCGCCCCGAGACCCTCAAGCTCATCAACGAGACCATCAATCGCCTTGGCTACCTGCCCAACCAAAGCGCCCGTCAGCTCGCAGGCGGCGCCACCAAGTCCTTTGGCCTGGTGCTCCCCCGTCTCGATCACGGCTTTTCGCTCCAAATTGCCAGCGGCGCCCATAACGAGGCCCGCAAGCACGGTTACGACCTGCTCATCGCCAACGCCGATAACGACGATATTCTCCAGGACCATTACCTGCGCTACTTTATGGGCACCCAGATGTCCGGCGTCATGGTTCAGCCCATGGCATCCCCCGACTGGCACCCCGCTATGACCAAGATGCCCGTGCCGATTGTCCACCTGGACATCCATTGCTCCGAGCCCGGCTACTACGTAGCGGCCGACAACGAGGCACAGGGGCGCATTATCGCCGAGCTCGCCATCGCCCGCGGCGCACACCATATCACCGTTGTGGGCAGAGCGGCATTCATGCAGCTCACCCTGCGCGTACTTGGCATTCACAAGGCCCTCGCCCTGCATCCCGATATCAAAATTGAGGTCATTGACGCCGGAGAGTGGAATACCGCAGCCGACGGCTACAGCATTGGCGCTCAGATTGCCGGGCGCCCTGCCAACGAACGCCCCGATTTTGTCGTCGGTCTAACCGACGTGTTGGCCTCGGGCGTTATCTCGGCATTGGTCGACAAAGGCATCTCCGTCCCCGAGCAGGTTCGCGTGGCCGGATGCGACGGCAACCCACTCGCTTGGAGCGGATCGGTCCCGCTCACTACGGTAGCGCCCCCGGGCTACGAGATTGGCCGCAAGGGTGTCCAACTGCTCATGGAGCAAATCGAGAACAAGGTCCCGACAAAGACCAAGCATATCCACGTCGGCTCTGCAGCACGCACCGTCACCGCAGCCACCGCCGCCGAGGATATCAACCGCCAAGAATTGGTACGTCCGTTCCTACTGGAGCGCGCCAGCACCCAGGCAAGCACCCAGACCGATGCCACGGCCATCAACCTAGGCGCGTATCTATAGCACGCCCGCAAGCATGCTAAGTCGCCGCTTAAGCAAAAGGGGCCCGACCATTGCCGGGCCCCTTTTGCTTAAGCGCAAACGCGGGCAATTGCTCGTTTCAACACCGCAATTGTCTAGCGCACGGCCTTGACTGCCGCCGCCAGGTCGAACAACGTGTCGAGCACGGCCTCGCAGCCATCCACTACGTCCTGCGGCAGCGGCACGATATCGGGCACGGCAAAGACATGGCAACCCGCCGTGATGCCCGAGACGCAGCCGTTGCGCGAATCCTCGACCACGGCGCACTCCTCGGGGGCAAAGCCCGCGCGCTCGCAGGCGAGCAGATACATCTCGGGGTCGGGCTTGCCGTGCACGACATCCTCGCCACAGGTCACCGTTTCAAACTTGTCAAAGAGGCCGACCATCTTAAGGTTGCGCTCGGCCGTAGCGAGGCGCGACGACGTCGCTAGACCCACGTGATAGCCCGCAGCCAGCAGCTCGTCTATGCACTCGGCGGCGCCGGCCTTAAGCTCCAGTTCGGTCTTGACCATCTCATCGCGAATCTCCTTGTGGCGGGCATAGACCGCCTCGGTGGTTTCGTGGCTGCCGTAATGCTTATCAAGGATGTCCATGACATCGGGTAGGGTGCGACCGATAAACTGATGGATCAGCGCTTCATCAATCGCGACCCCCAGCTCGGCGGCGCCCGCCTTCCATGCCTTAATGCCCAAACGCTCGGTATCGACCAGCGTTCCGTCCATGTCAAAAATTACAGCCTTGATCATATCGATCCCCTCACCGGATTGCGTTACTGACACTCTACCGCACTTTACAAATTTGTATATAACGTATATAGCATATTGTGCCTTCGTTACATAGATAGAAGTCTTATGACAAGCAGCCCGATAGGATTATAGTTTTCGACCGAGCACATATTGGTAAGGAACGTTTTATGCTTTCAGACACCACCGCACCTGCAGAGGAGCTTCAGTACAAACTCGCAGCGCTCGAGCAGCTGCTTTTGGCATACGGACGCGTCGCCATCGGCTTTTCCGGCGGCGTCGACAGCAGCTTTTTAGCCGCGGTCTGCGCCCGCATCATGCCTGACAGCACGCTTCTCGTTCACCTCACCACGCCGCTCATCGGCACGCCTGAACAGGCTTCGTTTGAGCGGTCCGTTGACGGGCAAGCCAACGAGGAGCCGCACTTTAAGCTCCCCGTGCTCAATCTTTCGGTCGATCAGTTGCAGCTCCCCCAAGTAGCCTGCAATGATGCCAATCGCTGCTACCACTGCAAGCACGCCGGCTTTACCGCTATCGTCAACCACGCCAAGTCGCTCGGCTTTCTCACCGTCATCGATGGCAGCAATGCAAGCGATCGCGGTGACTACCGCCCTGGCATGCGCGCGGCAGAAGAGCTCGGCGTACGCTCCCCTCTTATGGAGGTTGGATTTACCAAGGATGAGGAGCGCGAGTTGCTGCGCGCATGGGGCTATCCCGTTTGGAACCTGCCGGCGGGAGCCTGTCTTGCCACGCGCGTCCCCACGGGCGAGGAGCTTACGCGCGAGAAGGTCGATTTAATCCGCGCCTGCGAGGATTACCTGCACGATCTTGGCCTGGAGCAGGTACGCGCGCGCTTGGTCGGCGGCTGCATGCATATCGAAGCCGCTCCCGCAGATGTCACCAAGATTGCCGCCCTCGGCGGCGCCGCCGTCGATGCCGAAGGCAAGACCCCGTTGCCCGCCGCCATCGAGTCCGCGCTGCGCGAGCTGGGCTGCGGTCATATCTCCCCCGCGGTCACCCCCTACATCCACGGCAACATGAATCTTTAGGTTACGCCGTTTTACAAACGGCGTACCTGCTCGGCGCTGCGCGGGCTCCGGGCACGGCAATCTGACGTTCAACTTCACGGGCGCGACCAAAAGGTCAGCGCCCGCTTGTTTCACGTCACCTTACCGCACCCGGAGCCCGCTCGCTCGCATATGCTCAACCTGCACTGCGTTAACTGACCTACCAAAAAGGGACAGGTTTATTTTGGCAGGTTTTATCTGGGGAAATATCGCGAGGCAGTCGCCTCTCTAGCACCCATCTACTTCGAGAGACACAAGAGAGGCGACTCGGCTGCATCTACTTCTTCCGATAGCGGCGGTTGCGGCTCGTCGATGAGCCCATTACTTCGATGAGCCCTTTATCCGCCATTTTTGGCAGATGGTAGCGGACGGACGAATTTTGGCATTCCGTCTCTCTAAAACAATAGATTTATCTCTCTAACTTTAGAGAGATAAGTGCCTTGTTTTAGAGAGACATTTAGAGAGATGTATCGAATTCGCTGCTAGATTGCCTAATGCTATCTCTCTAACCAACCTTCCCTTTAGAGAGACATTTAGAGAGACGAGTGCGACCTCTCTAATCATGGGCTCCACTCTTTAAGGCGCACACTTCCTAACCGTGCCCTAAGTTGCGGTGAAATAGTCCCCGATTAACCTGCCAAAAAGGGACAGGTTTATTTTGGCAGGTTTTATCTGGGGAAACGCAAACAGGGCCGCGACACCTATATGGCGTCGCGGCCCTTTTCCTTGGAGAAGGATCAATTGATTGAACGGGATGACTGTTCTAGTCTTCGAGTCCGCTATTGATGAGCTCCGCAATCTCAACGGGATCGGTGCTCGCACGCACTTTGTCACGGAAACCTGCGTCCATCAGCATCACGGCAGCTTTGGAGAGCAGGCGCAGATGCGTGGTTCCAGCCTCGCCGGCGGGCACGTACAGCGCGAGCGCAACATCGACGGGCACCCCATCGAAGCTCGGCCATTCAACGGGCTCGGCTAGTTTAAGCACGGCAACGCCCGGCGTATGGATCGCGTCGCTTTTGGCATGCGGAACGGCAAAACCGGCGACAAGGCCGGTCTCGGCCTCGTTCTCGCGAGCAATAAAGGCAGCTTCTACGGCAGATGCGTCATCGGCAAAGCCGAGCTCGATTGCCTGCTCGGACAAATAATGCAGGGCGTCCTCGCGCGAGGCGGCGGTATACCCGATCGTCACTTGGTTGGCAGATACAAATCCCATGGAAACCTTCCTTACAACACAGACCTGACCGCAGCTTCGATGCCGTCGGCGTCCAAACCGTACTTGTGCAGCAAATCGACCGCAGGGCCGGACTCACCATACACATCGCGCACGCCGACGCGTCGCATCGGCACCGGACGCTGCTCCGCGAGCACCGAGGCCACGGCCTCGCCAAGACCACCGATAATCGAATGCTCCTCGGCGGTGACCACGCGACCAGTCTTCTTGGCGCTGGCAACCACCAGGCGCTCATCGAGCGGCTTGATCGTGTGCATGTTGATGACCTCGGCATCGATGCCATCGGCAGCGAGCGCCTCGGCAGCCTCAAGCGCCTCGGCGACCATGAGGCCGCATGCAACGATAGTCACATCGGACCCCTCGCGCACGACTACGCCGCGACCAATCTTGAACTCATAGTCCTCGTGGTCGTTGATGACCGGTGTTGCCAGGCGGCCGAAGCGCATATAGACTGGCCCCTCAAACTCATAGGCGGCGCGCACGCAAGCGCGAGCCTCGATGTCATCGGCGGGAACGACCACCGTCATACCCGGGATCGTGCGCATGAGCGCGATGTCCTCGCAGCACTGATGCGTGGCGCCGTCTTCGCCGACCGAGATGCCCGCATGTGTGGCGCCGATTTTGACGTTGAGGTGCGGATAGCCGATGGAATTACGCACTTGCTCGTACGCGCGGCCGGCGGCGAACATGGCAAAGGTGCTCGCAAAGGCGACGTGGCCCGTGGTTGCAATGCCGGCGGCAAGCCCCATCAAGTTGCTCTCGGCAATGCCGGCGTCGTAGAAGCGCTCAGGGTGCGCAGCCTTAAACTTGCCGGTCTGTGTGGCGGCGGCCAGGTCGGCATCGAGAACCACAAAGTCATCGTGCTCATTGCCCAGCTCGACAAGTGCCTCGCCATAGCTAACGCGCGTGGCGACTTTCTTGACGTCTGCCATTAGAGCTCCTCCCCTGCTGCTGCGAGCTCGGCCATGGCCTGCTCAAACTGTTCATCGTTGGGTGCCTTGCCGTGCCAGCCCACCTGGTTTTCCATAAAGGAAACGCCCTTGCCCTTCACCGTCTCGGCGATAATGGCCACAGGCGAGGCACTCACTTTGCGAGCCTCGGCAAAGGCCGCGGCAATCTGCGCCATGTCGTTACCGTCGGCGAGCTCAATCACATGCCACTTAAAGGCGCGGAACTTGTCGGCAAGCGGCATAGCCGAGTTAACTTCGTCGATACTGCCGTCAATTTGCAGGCCATTGTGATCGACGATAGCGACGAGGTTATCCAGGTCGTGGTTGCCGGCGAACATGGCCGCCTCCCACACCTGCCCCTCCTCGCACTCGCCGTCGCCCAGCAGCGTGTAGACGCGGTAGCTGTCACCCCAGTGCTTTGCAGCGAGTGCCATTCCAACCGCGGCGGAGATACCCTGACCGAGCGATCCGGTAGACATGTCAACGCCCGGCGTGTCATTCATATTGGGATGGCCCTGCAGGCGGCTGCCGATATGACGGAGCGTCTCGAGCTCCTCCTTGGGAAAGAACCCGCGCTCGGCGAGCACGGCATAGAGTGCCGGAGCGCAGTGTCCCTTGGAGAGCACAAAGCGGTCGCGCTCAGCGCGGCTCGGATTTGCCGGGTCGACATCCATTTCCTCAAAGTAGAGGTAGGTCATAATGTCGGCGGCGCCAAGCGACCCGCCCGGATGCCCCGACTTGGCGGCATGGACGCCCGTGACAATACCGCGGCGAACCTCATTGGCAATCTTGGCCAGTTCCTGATCGGTCATGGAGTTTCCTCTCTTGAGCACGCCGGCCCGGCATAACAAATGCTGGGCCGGCAGAACCATCGTTACTGTGCCTCGACGACCTTTTTCCAGTCGGCCTCGAACGAGGCAAGGCCCTGGTCGGTCAGCGGGTGATGCAGGCATTTCTTAAGAGCGGCCATGGGGACGGTCGCAATATCGGCACCGAGTAGTGCCGCCTGGGTCACGTGATTGGGCGTGCGGACGGATGCGGTGATGATCTCGACGGTGTCGTCGACGTTCTTACCGGTCCAGTCATAGTTCTTGATGCAGGTCACAACGTTGTCGAGCTGCGAGATACCGTCCTCGGCGATGTCATCGAAGCGTCCCACAAACGGGCTGATGTAGCGGGCGCCGGCGTTGGCGGCCATCAAGGCCTGGGTCGGCGAGAAGACGAGCGTCATGTTGACGCGCACGCCCGCATCGGCCAACGCGCGGCAGGCGGCGAGGCCGGCCTCGCAGACGGGGAGCTTGACCACAATGTTGGGAGCCAGGGCGGCAAGACGCTTGCCCTCCTCGATCATGCCCTCGGCAGTAGTCGCGGTAGACTCGGCAGACACGGGCAGACCCTCGCAGAGCTCAGCAATCTTGAGCATATGGGGCTCAAAGTCGGCGAGCTTACCGCCGGTTTTGGCGTACAGGGACGGATTGGTGGTGACGCCGGCAAGGCAGCCCCAGCTCTTGGCCTCGGCGATCTCGTCAAGGTTGGCGGTATCGATAAAGAACTTCATGGTACAAACTCCTTCGAATGAATAGCTAGCAATCTAAGGACAACGGCTCAATCACTGGTCGAACCAACGTCAGCGGGCGGGCAGCCGCCGTGGCAAGGTGGTGCGAAAGAGGAGCGAAGCGTACTTTGGTACGCGAGCGACGGCTTGAGCGCCAGATTGCCCGGCAGATGCTCGCGCAGCGTCGACCGGTCCGGCGTTTGTCAAAACGCCGGAACTACCTAGTCCTCGAGAGCCTTCTCGATGCGGCTCGTGACACCCTTGAGGTTAAGACCGACGACGTACTGCTTAATCGGGCGCTTGATGTGCTCGATCACAAAGCGCTTGCCGTCGATGTCCTGGGCAGCGAGGTTGCGATAGAGCTTCTCGATCTGCTCCTTGACCTCGGGATCGTTGAACGCGTAGTGGCCGGAGACATCCAGAATCTTCAGGCTGAGCTCGTCGTCGGCAAGAATGTCGTCAACCTGCAGGTTGACATCATCGCCGGTCATCCACTTGCGCCAGCGCTCGGTCTTGATAGCCTTGACCAGCAGCGTGTGATACAGGTCGGAGGGATCGTCGCACAGGCCGTTGTCGACCAGAATCTGCTCGGTAGCGCAGAGCTTGAGGTAGGCGCGGGTCTCCTCGGTGCCGTACTGAGGGGCGACATTGGAAGCGGTCACGTGAGCCGGAATGTGCTCGAGCAGCGTCGCGTCGTCCAGGTAGTCGGCGTTGTGCTCCTTCAGGCCCACGCCGTAGCGCTTTGCCATGTCGGCGAGCTCGCGGGCGTTCTTAAAGTTGTAATGGCCAACTTGCTCGGTCCAACGGGTGAGCGTACCGGTCTGGCCGACGATAAAGGTGGGCATGGGGCAGCCGCGCTTCTCGAGCTCGGGCTGCAGCTGAGAAATGAACTCCTCGTACTTATCGGTAGAGGTCAACCCGCCATTGGTCTCCTCGGTACCGACCTCATAGGCGACCTCGGGCAGGTTATGCTCGCGACGGTACTGCTCAAGGTAGTCGATAAGATCGATCGTGCGGCGAAGCACCACGTCAAGCGGAATAACCTTGCCGATCTGATAGGGGTCCTTGGTGGGGTCGACCATCAGCAGGTCAAAGCCTGCCTCCATGTCGGCGACGAAGGACTTGCGGGCGAGCTCCATGGCCTCGTCCTCGGGCAGGTGGGAGTTACGCTCCTCGTCGCGCTGCCACGGACCGCCGTGATCGCGGCACAGGTAGTACGGGCCGGTGTAACCCACCTCGTCGGCAACCTTCTTGATGTCGGCGGCAAAGCGCTTCTGGTCCCAACCGTTGACGTAGCCGGCGCCCATCTCGTCCATATCGACCTGGTTGCGGCTGGCGATAAACATGGGCGGGAAATCCTCGTCCTTGGCAAGCTCGAACACGGCCTGAATCAGGTTGGGGCTCATGGGGCCAATGCCGACCATGGTTGCGTGATCGCCGCTATCCTGCAGCTTGAGCATGCCCTGAACGGCCTGGCGGATGGTGAGGTTGGACATTTTGTTCTCCTTCTCCAGAGGATTTTTGACAAAAGTTCCCTGGGACCCAGATGCGGGCCCTATCAGTACGGATGGATTTTGTTGTGTAGGGGCGGTTGTGCGGAGTCAAATCCATCCCTCCGCACAACCGGAGTCCTTAAAGGTTTACTTGGCCTGCTTATCGAGCGTGGGCTTCGAAGAACTGGCAGAACGCGGCGCAAAGTACGGGGCGCGGAAAGTCAAGGAGGGCTACCGCAGCCACAAGCTCAAACCCTACCGGGCGGCGGCAAAGGCAGAGAAAGCTGCGTTCAAGGCGAATGTGGATTTCCAGTACCACAAAGCACTACATGACAATCCGCAGATTGGGGGCAATCCCCTTTCCCGCTTCATGCAGAAGCAGCAAATCAAGCGGCAGTATGCAAAGGCGGCAAGGAAAAACGGCGCAAAAGCGGCGCAGAAAGCCGCAGAGAACACCCGCAAGGCAGCGAAAAAAACAGCCGAGGAAACAAAGAAAGCGGCGGCGTTTGTGGCAAGGCACCCGGCGGGCGTATGTATCGCCGTTGCCGCGCTGCTCTTATTCATCATGGTATCGGCGGGGCTTTCCTCTTGCGGTTCCATGTTCTCCGGCTTGATGAACGGCATACTTGGGACTTCCTACACGTCGGAGGACAGCGACCTTGTGGCGACGGAAAATAATTATGCCGCAAAGGAAAACGAGCTTCAGCAGCAGATTGACAATATCGAAAGCACCCACCCCGGCTATGACGAATACCGCTATGACCTTGACAGTATCGGGCATAACCCCCATGAGTTAGCGTCCTACCTCACCGCCCTTTTACAGACCTATACCCCGCAGAGCGCACAGGCAGAGCTAAACCGCGTCTTTGCCATGCAGTACACTTTGACGCTGACGGAAGAAACGGAAATCCGCTACCGCACAGAAACAAGCACAGACCCGGAAACAGGGGAAACGACCACCGAGGAAGTACCCTACGAGTACCATATCCTCAACGTGAAGCTGACGAACAAGCCCATTTCCGAGATTGCGGAGGAACTTCTAACGCCACAGCAGCTTGAAATGTACCGCGTCTATCTGGAAACAAGCGGCAACAAACCGCTGATTTTCGGCGGCGGCTCCCCCGACATGGGCGCGTCCGAGGATTTAAGCGGCGTACAGCTTGTAAACGGCACACGCCCCGGCAACACCGCCGTTGTAGACCTTGCAAAGCGGCAAGTCGGCAACGTGGGCGGGCGACCCTTTTGGAGCTGGTACGGATTTAACAGCCGCGTGGAATGGTGCGCCTGTTTCGTTTCATGGTGCTACAATCAAGCCGGAAAGAGCGAGCCGCGCTTTGCCGGGTGCCAGTCACAGGGCGTACCCTGGTTCCAGTCACGCGGGCAATGGGGCGCGAGGGGCTATGAGAATATCGCCCCCGGCGACGCTATCTTTTTCGACTGGGACGGGGACGGGAGCGCAGACCATGTAGGGCTTGTTATCGGGACTGACGGGGAGCGCGTCTATACCGTCGAGGGCAATTCCGGCGACGCTTGCAAGATAAAGAGCTATCCCGTTGACTATGGCTGTATCAAGGGCTACGGCTTAATGAATTGGAACTAAAAACTGAAAATCTGAAAGGAGAAATTGATTTATGGCTATGAATAAGATTGAACGTATCGACAAGGAGATTGCAAAGACCCGCGAGAAAATCACCGAGTACCAGAATAAATTAAGGGGGCTTGAAGCGCAGAAAACCGAAGCGGAAAATCTGCAAATCGTACAGCTTGTGCGCTCCATGCGCCTTTCCCCGCATGAGCTTTCCGCTATGCTGAAAGACGGCGGTATTCCGGGCATGGAATCCGCGCCGGGCTACCCCGCAGAACCCGCAGACCACGACACCGAAGAAATGGAGGACACCGAGAATGAATAAGAAAATCCTTAGAACCTTGACCGCACTCTGCGCCGCCCTCATGCTGACGGGCGGCTTTTCCGTCACCGCCTTTGCACAGACCCCGGAGGGCGAGGACGCCACCGACGACAGCGGCGTTGTCTATGAGGAACCCCAAAAGGAAGAACCCCTTACCCCGGACGGGAACGCGACCCTTGTAGACGATTTCGGCGGCAACAAGCAGCTTATCACAGTGACGACCAAAAACGGCAATTACTTCTATATCCTCATTGACCGGGACGACGAGGGCGAGAACACCGTACATTTCCTTAATCAAGTGGACGAAGCCGACCTTATGGCACTCATGGAGGACGGAAGCACCGAAACAGCAGCCCCGCCCGCTGTTTGCAGTTGCACCGATAAATGCGAGGCCGGGAAAGTGAATGTGAGCTGCCCCGTCTGCAAGGACAACATGACCGCTTGCAGCGGCAAGGAAGCGGAGCCGGAAACCGAGGAACCGCCGGAGCAGCCCAAAGAGAAAAGCAATACGGGCGGGCTTGTGCTTTTCCTTGTCGTGGCACTTCTTGGCGGCGGGGGCGCACTCTACTATTTTAAGTTTATGAAGCCGAAGCAGAGCGTCAAGGGCGGCACCGACCTTGAAGATTTCAACTTTGACGACTACGACGAGGACGAGCCGGAGCCGGACGACGGGGAGGGCTTGGACGTTCCCGAAGATGAAGAAGCGGAGGACAGGGACGCATGACGATTTTCACCGAGAACCCTTTAGAAAGAATGATGATACAAAGACCCACCGGGCGGCGTGACAATGCGCCGCCCGTTCCAAAATCCCCGGCGTGTATGCGCTGCCCTTATAAGGCGCAATCCCCCTGTATCGGCTATTGTCTGAAACAGGCACAGGAGAAGAAGCATACCGCGCCGGAACGCTGAAAGGAGGATTTTTTCATGGCACTTAGACTTGTGATTGCAGAAAAGCCGAGCGTGGCGCAGACTATCGCCGCCGCGCTTGGCATTAAGGGGAAACAGGACGGGTATATCGAGGGCGGCGGCTACCTCATTTCATGGTGCGTCGGGCATTTGGTACAGCTTGCGGAAGCTGCCGCCTACGGGGAGCAATATAAAAAATGGAGTTTTGACAGCTTACCCATTCTGCCGGAGGAATGGCAGTACGCCGTTGACCCGGACAAGGGGAAGCAATTCAAAACCATTAAAGAGCTTATGCACCGCGCCGACGTTTCCGAAGTGGTAAATGCGTGTGACGCGGGGCGCGAGGGAGAATTGATTTTCCGCTTTGTCTACGAAGTGGCGGGCTGCAAGAAGCCCATGCGCCGCTTGTGGATTTCCTCAATGGAGGACGGGGCAATCAAGGCGGGCTTTGCTTCCCTCAAAGACGGGCGGGAATATGACGCGCTCTTTGCGTCTGCCCTCTGCCGCGCAAAGGCTGACTGGCTTATCGGCATTAACGCCACCCGGCTTTTCTCATGCCTGTATGGAAAGACCTTGAACGTGGGGCGCGTCCAGACCCCGACCTTAAAAATGCTCACCGACCGGGACGCGGCTATCTCCCATTTCCAGAAAGAGAAATATTACCATGTGCGTCTTGACTTATCCGGCGCGGAAGCGGCAAGCGAGAGGATTTCCGACAAGGCAGAAGCCGACGCGCTGAAAGGGGCTTGCGAAGCGGGAAAGGCGGTATGCGTTTCCCTCACCAGAGAGAAGAAAACCGCAGCCCCGCCAAAGCTCTTTGACCTTACCTCTTTGCAGCGGGAAGCGAACCGCATTTTCGGCTACACCGCGAAGCAGACCCTTGACCTTGCACAATCCCTTTATGAAAAGCGGCTCCTTACTTATCCGAGGACGGACAGCAGCTTTCTTACTGACGACATGGGCGGCACCGCAGCGGACATTATCGCGCTGCTTTGCGAAAAGCTCCCCTTTATGGCGGGCGCGGACTTCACGCCGGAGATTGCAAAGGTATTAGACAGCAAGAAAGTATCAGACCACCACGCAATCATTCCCACTATGGAGCTTGCAAAGACAGAACTTGCCGCGCTGCCGGAAAGCGAGAGGAATATCCTCACCCTTGCGGGGGCGCGTCTGCTCTCTGCTACCGCCGAGCCACATATCTTTGAAGCGGTTACGGCGGTTTTCTCATGCGCCGGGACAGACTTCACCGCAAGGGGAAAGACCGTACTTTCGGACGGTTGGAAAGAGATTGAACGCAGATACCGGGCGACGCTGAAAAGCAAACCCGACCCGGAGGACGGGGAAAATGAGGGTGTGACGCTGCCGGAGCTTTCCGAGGGACAGAGCTTTGAAAAACCCGCCGCAAAAGTAACGGAGCATACCACAACGCCGCCGAAGCCCCACAGCGAAGCGTCGCTTCTCTCTGCTATGGAGCGAGCCGGGAACGGGGACACCGACCCGGACGCGGAACGCCGGGGGCTTGGCACTCCCGCCACCCGCGCCGCCGTCATTGAAAAACTGGTAAAGGGCGGCTTTGCGGAGCGTAAGGGCAAGCAGCTTATCCCCACACAGAACGGAGCCGCCCTTATATCAATCTTGCCGGATATGCTCACTTCCCCGCAGCTTACCGCAGAATGGGAAAACAATCTGACGCAGATAGCAAAGGGAGCCGCAGACCCCGGCGAATTTCTGTCCGGCATTGAAGCTATGGCGCGGGAGCTTGTGCAGACACACGCCGCAGCACTGGACGGGAAAAAGGATTTGTTCCGGGAGGAAAAGCCCTCTGTCGGCAAATGCCCCCGTTGCGGTTCCCCCGTCCATGAGGGGAAGAAAAACTATTATTGCAGCAACAAAGAATGTGCCTTTGTCATGTGGAAGAATGACCGCTTTTTCGAGGAACGCAAGACCGCTTTTTCCGCGAAGATTGCCGCCGCGCTCCTTAAATCCGGCAAGGCGAATGTGAAGAAGCTCTACTCCCCGAAAACAGGCAAGACCTACGACGGAACTATCGTTCTGGCTGACACTGGCGGGAAATACGTCAACTACCGTATCGAAGTGCAGAAGAACTAAAAACTTGAATAGCAAGCATAGGAAGCGGGTACCCACTTCCGTAAATCCCCGTTGCGACGCTGACGCGCCGGACGGGGATTTTGCTTGTTGGGAAGTTTCCCAAACCCTCTTTTGCGGAGGGCTTCACCCTCTAAAAATTTTTGAGAAATCTTTGGCAGAAATGCGGGCGTACCCGTAGTAGACCATGCAGCCCAAAAATGCAGCTTGTGACGCTGCCCCAAAGAAAGGAGGTTTTTCACTATGGCAAGTTTACGGGACACCGTAAAGGACTATCAAGACGAGCTTAGGGACGGTATCGCATGGGTGGCGTTCTGGAAACAGGGGCGTTCATGGAACGCGGAATATTTTCATCTTGATATGGACGACACCCTCTACCCGGAGGACAGGAGCCGGTTAGAGGAAATCAAAAGCACCGACCCCGCCGCCGTTATCCTAAACGGCTATTACTGCGGGCATTTAGGCGAGGACATGAGCCTTGACGAGCTGACCGCCGGAGTGCGCTACCACTACGAAAACAGCATGAACGACATTGACGGTTTTATCGGGGCGCATGACGACAGGCTTCCCCCGGAGGTTATCGAGGAAGCGAGGGCAGCCGCCCATGAAGCGGGGCTTCCCTTTTCCGAAAAGCCCTACCGGGACGGAGAGGATTTTAACCCCTATGTATTTGACGGGAGCATGAGCATTGAGGATTTTGAGCTTATGCACCGCATGATTGAAAAAGAAAGGAGCGAACAAATGGCAGAACCGATTTTAAGCGGCTATCTTTCCAATCTTGGGAAGTACACCGAGGGCAGACCCGCGGGCGAATGGGTGACATTCCCCACGACTGCCGAACATCTGAAAGAAGTCTTTGACCGTATCGGGATTGACTTCAAGCATTACGAGGAATGGCATTTCACAGAATTTCAATCCCCTATCCCCGGCTTGACGGAACATTTAAGCGAGTATTCCCACCCCGACGAGCTGAACTATTTAGGGAAGCTCTTGGAAATGCAGTTTGACGACGACCGGGAGAAATTCATTGCAGCCATTGAATACGGCGACCATGCCGACAGCTTACAGGACATCATCAACCTTGCACAAAACCTTGACTGCTACTGGATTTATCCGTCCGTCCACAATGAAGAAGAATACGGGCGTTATCTGGTTGATGAACTGGAAGAACCCGAACTGCCCGAAGAAGCGAAAAAGTATTTCATGTATGAGGAATACGGGCGCGACGCTTCCATTAACGACGACGGTATGTTTACCGAAAAGGGCTATATCTACAACAACCGCAACACCTTTACAGAATGGTACGACGGGCGCGACGTTCCACAGGAATACCGGGTAACGCCGCAGCCCCCGCAGCGGTCACGCCCCGACCCGGAAAAAGCAGATTTTGACGCAGCCGCGCCGGGGCAGAGAACCGCGCAGACCGCAGAGCAGCCACAGGAGCCGCGCCCGGTTATCCCTATCGTGCTGACGAGCGAGAAGCCCGCCGAGAAATTAAAAGAGATTACCGACCGTCTGGAACAGGGTATTGCGGAACTCTTTGACAGCGAGCGTTACAAGGAATATCTGAAAGTCATGTCAAAATTCCATAATTACAGCTTCCGAAACACCGTCCTTATCGCCATGCAGAAGCCGGACGCTTCCCTTGTGGCGGGCTTTTCCGCTTGGAAGAATAATTTCGGGCGCAACGTGATGAAAGGGCAAAAGGGGATTAAAATCATTGCCCCGTCGCCGTTCAAAATCAGACAGGAAGTGGAGAAGATAGACCCGCACACACAAAAGCCCATTATCGGCAAGGACGGAAAGCCCGTCACCGAGGAAAAGGAAGTCACCATACCCGCCTACAAGGTGGTATCCGTCTTTGACGTTTCCCAGACCGAGGGAAAGGAGCTGCCGGATATTGCCGTTGACGAGCTGACGGGCGACGTTGACCGCTACAAGGATTTTTTCGCAGCCCTTGAAAAGACTTCCCCCGTCCCTATCGCCTTTGAGAATATCGAGGGCGGCTCTCATGGCTACTACCACTTGGAGGACAAGCGCATTGCTATCAACGAGGGCATGAGCGAATTGCAGACCTTAAAGACCACCATTCACGAAATCGCCCATGCGAAGCTGCACGACATTGACCTCAACGCGCCCAAAGATGAACAGCAGCCCCGCGTTGACCGCCGCACCCGCGAAGTCGAAGCGGAAAGCGTCGCCTATACCGTCTGCCAACATTACGGGCTTGACACGTCGGACTACTCTTTCGGCTACGTCGCCGGGTGGAGCAGCGGGCGGGAGCTGTCCGAACTGAAAAGCTCCCTTGAAACGATACGCAGCGCAGCCGCCGAGATTATCAATTCCATAGACGAAAATCTTGCGGAACTGCAAAAGGCACAGGACAAGGAGCAGACCGCCGGACAGGAGCAGCCCACCAGAGAGGGACAGGAAGCCGCGCCGGAGAAGCCGGATCCGGAAGCAGCCGCACCGGGAAAATCCGGCGCACAGGAAAAAGCGGACGCAGCCCCGAAAGAAGCCTTTACCCCGGAAACGATTTACAGAGTGCGCCGGAACCCTTACGGCGACAGCCGGGAAAACAGCTACCTCTTGCAAGCCTATGTGACACAGGAGAACGGGCGGGCGAAAATGGGCGACGTGCTTTATACGGGAACGCCGGAGAAATGCCGCGAGCTTATGGGGCAGCTCAAAAGCGGGGAGCTGACCGAGGGCGACGTAAAGCAGCTCTACGCAAAGGCACAGGAAACGGCAAAGACCGCCGAGCCGGACAAGGACACCTTTTCCATTTACCAGATAAAAGGCGGGGACGAAACAAGGGACTTGCGCTTTGAGCCTTACGACCGCCTGCAGGCGGCGGGGAATGTGGTTGACAGGGCGAACTATGAGCTTGTCTATTCCGCGCCCCTTGCGCCGGGGACTTCCCTTGAAGATATTTATACCCGTTTCAATATCGACCACCCCAAAGACTTTAAGGGACACAGCCTTTCCGTTTCCGACGTGGTAGTGCTTCATCAGGACGGACAGGACGCGGCGCACTATGTTGACAGCGCGGGTTTCCGGCAAGTGCCGGAGTTTTTACAGGAGCAGAAACAGCTTACCCCGGACGACTTGGAAACGGGCGAAACTGTCAAAACATCGAGAGGGACTTTCCATGTAACCGCCATGAGCCGGGAGCAGATAGAAGCCGCCGGATATGGCTTTCACCACCAGTCGGACGACGGAAAGTATCTGATTATGGGGAACGGGACGCGGGCGTTTGCCGTTGCCGCAGAGCAGCCGGAAAAGGCAAACCCTTTGAAGCACGTCGAGGACACCGTAGAGCAGAACGACAACAACTTTGACGGTATCATCAACAACACCCCTACCGTTGACGAACTGGAAGCAAAGGTCAAGGCGGGAGAAACGATTTCCCTTGTTGACCTGGCTAATGCGGTCAAAGCCGACAAGGAGCGCGTCAAGGGAGCGAAGCCGGAAAAGAAGCCCTCTATCCGGGCGCAGCTTAGAGCCGACAAGGAAAAGGCGCAGAAGAAAAACGCAAAGCAGAAGTCACAGGACTTGGAAAGGAGCTGACCCATGCCGGAACAGAGCAGATTTGAAAACGTGGATTTGTTCGCTTCCCTTGAAGCGATTATGAAGCAGAATACAGGCTTTTACCAGAGCGACTTGGAGATTGACAAGGAGATTATCGCAAAGGCGGCGGCAAGCCCCCACAGGGAGGACAAGACCCTTTTGTGGTTCTGCCGCCCGTCCGGGACGCATTGCTTTAGGGAGCGCGACGTTTTCCTAAAGGACACCGCGCCCCACAATACATGGCGTTTCTACATGGAGCAGACAAGCGACCGCGTACTTGCCTATGCAATCGAGCTGACGGGAAAGGAGCGCGGGAAAATCAAGGGCAATCTGTATGAGCTTGACTATTCCCGCCATTATGAGCGCGTCAAGGAAAAGGAGCTGCCCGCCGATACGGTGAAGCTGATTTATGAGCGAGGGGAAAGGGAGATACCCGCCGGACGGTTCTTCAACGGCAACCCAGACCCGCAGCTTGGGAAGTTTGAACGCTTTGAAGCCCTACCCGACGACCCGGACGCGCTGCAATCACTCTTACAGGAAGAACGGCGCAGCCGGGAGCAGCTTCCACCGGGGGACTTCAAGGCGCATATCACAGCCTTGCGGGACGGGCTGATTGAAACGGAAGCGCGGCGCATTGTGCGGGAAATGAAGCGGCACTATGAGCCGAATAGCCCGAACAAGACCCATTTCATGGCAGAGCTTTCCCCGGCGTTCATGCGGCTTGCAGCCACAAAGGACACTGACCGCCTTTTCTCCATGCTGCCCTATAAGACTCTTTCCTTTTCCAAAATCGAGGGCAGACATGGGACGTATGCGCTGATTGACAAGGGGGAGAACCGGGACAGGGAGATAAGGAAGCCCCGCCCCTCTATCCGGGCGCAGCTTAAAGCAGACAAGGCAAAGACCGCCCCGAAAAAGGCGGCGGCAAAAACAAAAAATCACGATATGGAGGTATGAGCATGATTAGACTGACTGTTGAAGAAACAAACCTTTTGAGCATTTACAACGAGGGCGGCAAGCGGGCTTTGATTGAGAATGTCAACGCCGCGCTGCCCTACATGGACGCGGATATGCGGGAGCTTGCAAAGCGCACCCTTTCCAAAGTGGACGCTTTGACCGAAGCGGAATTTGCAGAGCTTCCCATTTACGCCGCTGATGAAGTATGAACGGGGTTAAGCGGCTGACGCCGCCCCAGAGCCGGAAAGTCAACGCCCTTGTGCGCCGGACGTGCTGCAACTATGATAACGGGAACTGTATCTTACTGGACGACGGAGACGAATGCGTATGTCCGCAGCTCATTTCCTATTCGCTTCTCTGCAAGTGGTTCCGGGTTGCGGTGCTTCCCGCCGACAGGCTGCTTTATGCGGAGCTTTACCAGACAGGGGATAAGAAGAAATGTACCGAGTGCGGCGCGTTCTTTGCGTCAACCTCTAACAGTGTCAAATACTGCCCCGTCTGCCGGAAGCGTATCACCCGCAGACAAGCCGCCGAGCGCATGAGGAAAAGACGCACCCCTGTTACGCAGTAGGCGCGGAAAATCCCTTGATTTGCAAGGCTTTCCGGGCGGGAAAATCGGATAGGCGATACTTTATACCTTTTCCCCCGAAAATGGCGTTCTATTGCGTAACATTTACCACAACAGCACCCACAAAAAGACAGGGCGCGGAAGTCATATACTGACTTTCCGCGCCCTGTTCTTTTTATTTCTTTGGCAAACATTTGTATGTATTTGTAATCCAATCATCAAATTTTTGACCCTTTTCAAATTCCATTACATCATACATTTCTGCCGCGATTGTTTTGAACGCTTCCTTGAATAATTGTAAATCTAATTCTTCCATTGATTTTTCACGTTTGATACGTAGAAAAACTTTAGTAAAGTCTTTTGTCTTAAAACCAATATCTTTACGTCCTAAGCGAATAGGATTTCCGCGGTAAGTAATCCCCATAGCTTGTGCTGCTCTAAATGCTTCCTCTTTAACTTTATAAACTTTGTCATGGAGAGCAAGACGAGTAATAACATCTCTTGATTGTTGACAATCATATTGTTTTAGTTCATTCAACGCAGCAAGCCTAATTTTCCATGATGATTTATTGTTTGCGTCTTTGACAAGCTGACTAATATTAGCTGGTGTTCCTTTTGTCATGTACTATC
>URYW01000002.1 GCA_900552145.1 uncultured Collinsella sp.
CTATCGCGTGCTGCCGTACTGCCCGAAGGATCAGACGCCGCTGTCCGCGCACGAGCTGCGCATGGATGCGGACGTGTATCAGGACCGTCAGGACACCACCGTGTCCGTGGCCGTGAAGCTGCGCGACGAGGAAGACGCGTACGCAGTGTTCTGGACCACCACCCCGTGGACCGTGCCGACCAACTTCGCCATCGTGGTCGGTGCCGACATCGATTACGCCCACGCCCCTATTGGAGTATTTGGCCCTAATAGCCCCATATCGCTAGACTCCTTCCGCATCTGGTGGCGCGGCCGCGGTATCCCGCTCGCACGCATTGGGCTAGCCTCCCTGCTTGCAGAAGCCGCAGTCGATGTTCCCGATGAACTCGTCCAGCGAAATCTCGGCCTCTCCTTATCCGACCAGTATTGGATTAGGCCCCAAGGTTCCGGTCTCACCTGGGAGGATATCAACTTCTTCAATAACGCCTTTGATGACGTCTCGCTAACCATTGCACCCTTCGCCCCAGAGGGTAAAGCAGCCGCCGCAAAACCCGATAACACCTCGGACGGCAATCTTCAAAAGTACTGGACATGCGAGGGCGGGCGTCGAATTCTGCATAAGGCAGGAGCGCACCTGAACCAGGAACCTTATAACGAGCTGGTGGCGACCGCGCTCCACCGTCGCATCCTAAACGCCTGCGATTATGTACCTTACTCGCTCGAGGGCACGGGCACTTCCGCCCTGAGCATATGCGATGTCTTCTTAACTGATGAAGAAGAGTATGTCCCCGCGTTCTATGTAAACCAGCACGCAAACGCAGATGAACGACTAACCGACTACGAGCGATACGTAGCAAACTGCGAGGAGCTCGGGGTGACAGGCGTCAAGGATGCCCTTGACCGCATGATCGTGTGCGACGACATCATCGCCAACTACGATCGTCATTGGCGCAACTTCGGCCTCGTGCGAAACGTCAACTCACTGGTCTGCAGACCAGCCCCCATCTTCGATTCGGGCTCATCGCTCTGGTGCAACATTTCTCTTGAGGAGCTTAGGGCGGGAGAGCACAGTTTTACCAGCGCGCAGTTTCATTCAAGCCCCGCCAAACAAATGTTGCTCGTCGAGGACATGGGCTGGTTTGACGGCGACAAACTCGAAGGCTTCGTTGACGAGGCGATCGAGATTCTGTCTAAAAACGATGCCCTAGCAGCGAGACTGCCTTATCTAAAAGAGGCGCTAACGTGGCGCCTCGAAAGAATGATCAACATCGCTGAATGGAGTTAGCGAGGCAGCATTGCCCGTCAGCTCCCCTATCTCCCACGCAACGCCTTGAGCTTGGCCAGGGCCTCGGGGCTCAGGCGGCTGCCCAGGGTCATCTTGATCTGGGGTGCTTCCTCGGCCTCATGCACGTCGTTGTCGATCTGTTTGATCTCGTCCACCAGCATGCGGCTCGAGATGCGCGTGACGCCCTTGCCCATGACGACAGCCTGGATCGTGCCGTCGCTCGATACCACGGAGCACGCGCGGCCTTCCTCGCGCGCCTCGATGCAGAGCTTCTGCACCACGGTGTCGGCCGATACGCCCGTCGGCGAAAACTCGATGCGCACGCCGCGGGCCGGCAGGTTGGGACGTTCACTGGAGATATTGCCCGCGCCGTCAAACACGATCACGGCCTCGTAACGGCCCTGGGCAAAGGCAGCAACGTCGTTGATGAGGGCGGTGCGCGCCATATCGTGGACGTCGCTGGAATACGGATCGTCGGAATGGTCGTACACGAGCTTTTCGTAGCGCGGCGTGCAGTGAATCACGTTGTAACCGTCGACCACCAGCAGCTCGGGCTTGTTGGAGTGCACCGTCGAGACTGGGTCGGCGATAGCCTGCGCAAACGCATTGCCGCCCACGCCGTAGGTCGCGGCCGAAACAATCGGCTTGGCCGAGCCCTCGCCAAAGCGCTTGGCCTTGGACTTGGCACGGTTCTTCTTGGACATGCGCTACTCCTCCCCCATGAGCTCGCCGGCGTTGCGGCGCAGCCACTCAAAGCACAACGCCGTGGTCGCCTGGGCAACATTGAGGCTCTCGGTCATGCCGCGTTGGGGAAGCTTGGTCAAAAAGTCGCATTTCTCGAGTACCAGGCGCGAGATGCCGTCGCCCTCGGAGCCCATGACGAGCGCCACGCGACCTTCGAAGGGAGCATCCCAGCAACTGCCCTCGGCGTGCTCGGAAGCACCGCCCACCCAAAAACCAGCGGCCTTGAGGTCATCGAGTGCACGGGCAATATTGGGAACCTGCGCGATAGGCAGATGCATGACAGCACCGGCCGAGGTCTTGTAGCTGCCCACGGTCACGCCGGCGGCACGCTTGTTGGCGATGACGACGCCGGCCGCGCCCACGACCTCGGCGGAGCGCACAATGGCGCCAAAGTTGCCGTCGTCGGTCACATGGTCGAGCACGACGACAAGCGCCGGACCGTCGCCTGCGCGGTCGAGAATATCGGCGACATCAGCATAGGGGAAGTTGCCAACCTCGAGTGCGATGCCCTGATGAGCGCCATGGCTCGACAGTGCGTCGAGCTGCGCGCGCGGCACATACTTAATGCGGACGCCCGCGGCGTTGAGGTCGTCGACCAGGCGCGACAAGGCGGCATCGCGCTCTCCACCCTCGACAATGAGCGCGCACTTGATGGGAAAACCAGTGCGTAGCGCCTCGGCGGCAGCACGGCGGCCTTCGATAAACTCGCCCTTGGGAGCCTGGACAGCATCGCGGTTGCGATCGCGCTGCGGACGTGCGGCCTGGGTACGATCGCGCTGGCCCTTGGGAGCGGCAGCGCGATCGTTGCGGCGAATCGGACGCGAGCCAGAAGCGGCCTGCTTGCCGCCACGAGGTGCACGCTTGCGATTGTCGGCCATAAAACGGCCTCCTTAAATAGATAACGGACAAGAATCGACCGTCCGAGCCACGGCACCTTGCCTTTCAATCGTCGGGCATGACCACCAGGTCTATGCCCTCCTCTTTCAAGGCAATCTGCCGCACCTCGAACGGTCGACAAATACTAGAGACTCTTAATACGAGTGCCGGCGGCGGTATCTTCAATCGTCAGGCCCAGGTCCTTGAGCTGGTCGCGGATGGCGTCGGCCAGATCCCAGTTCTTGGCGGCACGGGCCTCGGCGCGGGCCTCGAGAATCTTGGCAGCGGCCTCGTCCACGTCGTCACCCGTGTAGGCAACCAAACCGGCGGCAACGCCCAGCAGGCCCAGCGGCAGCTCGACCTTGGGCTCGGGAAGCTCGACGCCAAGCGTATCGAGCAGCTCGGTCAGCGTGTCGGCGGCGGCAAGCGCGGCGGCCTTGTCGGCAGCGTCGCCCGCCTGCTCCAGGTACTGGTTGCACTCGGTCACAAAGCCAAAGACGGCACCCATGGCACCAGCGGTGTTAAAGTCGTCGTCCATGCACTCCTTAAAGGTGGCACGGGTCTCGGCGGCCTTGGCGGCAAACGCCTCGGATGCTGCCTCATCGGCATCGGCCGTCGCATGGTTCGCGGCCCAGCGAAGGTTCTCGACCGTACCGGCGATACGCGTGAGCGAGTTCTCGGCACCCTCCAGGCGCTCCCAAGAAAAGTCGAGCGGCGAGCGATAGCTCGTCTGCAGCATCAGCAGGCGCAGGGCGGCAGCGGAGTGCTGCTCGAGGACCTCGGCCAGCGTAAAGAAGTTGCCGAGCGACTTGGACATCTTCTCGCCGTCTACCAGCAGCATGCCCGTGTGCATCCAGGTGTTGGAGAAGCCCTGGTGCCAGGCGCAGGTGGCCTGAGCGCACTCGTTCTCGTGATGCGGGAAGGCAAGGGCGGAGCCGCCGCCGTGGATGTCGATCGGAGTGCCCAGGTAGCGATGCACCATGGCGGCGCACTCGGTGTGCCAACCGGGACGGCCCTCGCCCCAGGGGCTCGGCCAGCTGGGCTCGCCGGGCTTGGCGGCCTTCCACAGGGCAAAGTCGAGCGGGTCGTTCTTGTCCTCGTTCTCCTCAATGCGTGCGCCAACCATAAGGTCGTCGATGTTGCGGCCCGAGACCTGACCATAGCTGGGATCGCTGCGCACGGCAAAGTACACATCGCCGTTATCGGCTGCGTAAGCGTGGCCCTGCTCGATAAGCGTCTTGATCATGGCGATCATGGGGCCGATCTCCTTGGTGGCGCGGGGGCGCACATCGGGATCGAGCACGTTGGCGGCGCGCATGACGCCGATGAACTTGTCGGAGAACTCCGTCGCGACCTCGGCGGCCGTACGGCCCTGCTCGTTGGCGCGCTTGATGATCTTGTCGTCGACATCGGTGAGGTTCTGGGCGAACGTGACCTCGTAACCGCTCGCGATGAGCCAGCGGCGAATCACGTCAAAGCTGATGAACGTACGGGCGTTGCCGATGTGGATGTTGTCGTAGACCGTGGGGCCGCACACGTACATGCGGACCTTGCCGGACTCGATGGGCTGGAACTCTTCCTTTTTATGGGTAGCGCTGTTGTAGATACGCATTCGTTACTCCTTAACGGTTTTCTGTAGCAGGCAGACGGCCCAGGCGCCGATTCCCTCGCCCTGGCCTTCCCAACCGAGCTTTTCGGTCGTAGTGGCGGCGACGCCCACGTTTTCGACGTCAACGCCCAGGGCATGGGCAAGGTTGGCGCGCATGGCATCGCGATGCGGGGTGATCTTAGGCTGCTGGCAGGCAATGGTGCAATCGGCATCGACAAACTCAAAGCCCAGCTCACGCGCATAGTCCATCACGCGGGCAAGCAGCACCATCGAATCGGCACCCTCGTAGGCGGGATCGGTGTCGGGGAATAGCTTGCCGATGTCTCCCCCACGGCAGGCGCCCAGAATGGCGTCGGCCAAGGCGTGCGCGAGCACATCGGCATCCGAGTGGCCCAGCAGGCCGCGCTCGTAGGGAATGTCGACACCGCCGATGATACATCGACGCCCCTCCACCAGACGGTGAACGTCGTAGCCATGGCCAATGCGCAGGTTACTGAACATGGGGAAGGTCCTCTCCCTCGGCCATGCGGCCAAGCAGAATCGCGGTTACGGGACGCAGGTCCTCGGGCACCGTCACCTTAAGGTTATCGCGTGGGCTCTGGACGCAGCGGACGCGCCCACCCATGCGCTCGACCAGCGACGAATCATCGGTACCGATAAAGCCCTCGGCAATGGCTGCAGCGTGGGCGCGCTTCATAGCATCGACGCTAAAGATCTGCGGCGTCTGCGCTGCCCAGTAGAGCTCACGCGGCGGCGTCTCGACGATATTATCGCCGTCAACGATCTTGAGTGTGTCGATCGCGGGCTGACCGCACACGACACCGTCGAGGGCACGGTCGCTCACGAGCACGTCGATAGCGTGGTCGATGGCCTCGGTCGTAATGAGCGGACGAGCGCCGTCGTGGATGGCGACATATTCGAAACCCGCCGGAACCGCATGCACGCCGGCACGGGTGGAATCCTGACGGGTATCGCCGGCATCGGCAAAGCTGATGGGCGTGTCATAGTCAAACGGGTCAATGGCCAGGCGGCGCATCTCGGCACGGCGCTCGGCAGGGCAAACCACGACGATATGGCCGACCTTATCGCTACGATCGAACGCGCGGATGGACCAGCTCATGAGCGGACGGCCCGCCACATTAACGAGCTGCTTGCCGCCGGGATTTCCAAAGCGCTGGCCGCTGCCGCCGGCAACGACCACGGCGCATACGGGCGCCATTATGCGTTCCCCTGTTTGGTGCCCTTCATGCGGTACAGCGAGTCCGCAAGAATGGCAGGGTTGTTGACGCCAAAGTCGCCCAAGCGCTCCGGATCCTCGCTGATGTCGTCCATGAGCTCCTGCAGCGAGCCATACTCGTCGACGATCTTCTCGGCCACGCCGTCGCGCACGACGGACACGCGCGAAAGCGTGCGCAGGCCCAGCGGTGTCATGACGGAGTCCTCGTCCAGGTCGTCGTAACCCAGAACCGCCGCCACATGCTGCGGGTCGGACAGGTCCTTAGGCGTCATGCGAGCGAGCTCGGCGCGAATCTTCTCGGCGTTTGCCTCGGAGGAATCGCTTGCGTAGTCGCGGATCATCAGGTCGTATTCGGTATCCATGCTGGAGCCCGCGAGCTGCTCGAGCTGCATCTGCACGAGCTTGCCCTGGTTACCCAGCTTGACGATGCAATCCTTAAGCTCGGTCTTTGCCTGTTGCATGATCTCGAAACTCGAGAAGATGCCGGTGATGTCGGCGAGCGTAACGTAGTCGTCGAGCTCAAGGGCCGTCAGGCGCAGCAAGGAGCGATCGAGCGACTGACGGGTGGTCTGAAGCGTGGCGACGAGCTGGTTGACCGAGCTCATGATGGTGGTGACGGGCTGGATCTCGTAGCTCTTACCGTGGACGTACACGTTGACGACGGCACGACGAGCCGAAACCGAGATCACGATGGCGTCGGTGAGCACCGACATGCGAGCGGCGGTGCGGTGGCGCATGCCCGTCTCGCTCGTGGCAAGCGAGGGATCGGGATTGAGGTGGAAGTTAGCGCGCAGGATCTGGGTGAGGTCGCCGTCGATGACGATGGCACCGTCCATCTTGGAGAGCTCGAACAGACGGTTCGAAGTAAACGAAATGTTGAGCGGGAAGCCGTCGTTACCGGCAGCGAGCACGTTTTCGGTGTCGCCGACGCAGATAAGGGCGCCCAGGTGACCGGCGATGATCATGTCGAGGGCGGTGCGGATCGGCTGACCAGGTGCCGTCAGGCGGATGGCCTGTTCCATACGCTTTTGCAGCTCGTTCTTATCCAAGGCATCGCTCCCATCGTATACGCTCCATAAACGCTAAATAGTTTCTCACGGTTTGTCCCTGCGGCGCTTGCGAAATCCGATGCTTACAGAATGAGCGAACACAGCTGAGAGCCCAACCCAAATCAGCTGTTCATGTGGTAGCATCGGGATTCGCATAAATGAGGGAGTAGTCGCGTGATCGGGTTCGCCTCCGGTGGCGCGGCAAGTCAACACACTGGCCGATGCGGCCTGGCTTGCCTTAATGAACGAGACTCGTGGCTGTGCGCGCAACGCGTACGCCACGGGTCTTTTTTGTTACTCCCCCAAGAGGTACACGCGGGCCCGCCCGCAGAGAGGGAGCCAGACTATGGGACTCGCAGAGCTCGTATTGCTCGCCGTTGGCCTTTCGATGGACGCCTTTGCCGTTTCCATCTGCAAGGGCCTTGGCATGAAGAAGATCAACCTTAAAGTTGCCGTGGTGCTCGGCTTGTTCTTTGGCGGCTTTCAGGCCGGCATGCCCGTAATCGGATGGGCGCTCGGCAGTCAATTCATGGGCATCATCGGACCCATCGACCATTGGATCGCCTTTATCCTGCTCGCCTTTATCGGCGGCAAAATGTTGTGGGAGGCCTTTACCGAAGACGAGGATGAAGGCGACGGCAAGGATGCCGAAAAGATTGACCTGGGCGAGTACCTGATCCTCGCCATCGCCACCTCGATTGACGCCCTGGCCGTGGGCATCTCGTTCGCCGCGCTTTCCGTCGACATCGTTCCCGCCGTGTCGCTCATAGGCATCACGACCTTCATCTTCTCCGTTGCCGGCGTGGCGATTGGCCGCATCTTTGGCGCGCGCTACGAAAAGCCCGCCACCATCGTGGGCGGCGTTGTGCTCATCCTCATCGGCCTCAAGATTTTGCTGGAGCACCTAGGGATTTTAGTGCTGTAAAACACCCTTCAAAACTAAACGTCCGTATAAGGCCTCATGCAGAGTTTTGCATGAGGCCTTTTCATGCAGACTTTTGCATGTCATACTAGGATGCAAAAGCCTGCACGTTAGGAGATAGCCGTGGATACCCTTCCCATCACCACACCACGCCAAGCTGGCATCTACGTGCGCCAGGCACGCGAGACTCAGGGTCTCACCCGTGCCACCCTCGCCAAAAAGGCCGGTGTTTCGGAGCGCCTGCTTGCATCGCTCGAGCTAGGAGACGCCACCGGCATTCGACTCGACAAGCTGCTGGCGATTTTCGACGCTCTTGAACTGGCGCTCGCAGCACAAGGGGATATAAGCGAAACGAAAAATGAGCACCCAGTCGACGCCCCGCATGCTGATCAACCTTGCAGCACCTCCAGACGCCATCACGCTCAACGTCTTCATCATCGCAACCGTCGCAGCACAACCATTCCGGCTCTTGCAGATACCCCCCTTACGTCCGAGCTCTACGACAGGGCCTTCGCCGATTTCGCCATGTCCAATCTCGGAGTCTCGATTGCCGCAAACGCATCTAGCCAAACCATGCCCGAAGGGAAATAGCCAATGGCCAGAACATCACTTCGGACCATTATTTGCGGCGTGCCTGCTGGAACGCTCGCGCAAGATGAGAACGGTCTTATCAGCTTTATCTACGATCATGACTATGACGGGCCAGCCCTATCGACCAACATACCCGTATCGAATCGCACATACGGACAACAGGTCATGAATCCGTACCTGTTTGGCCTTCTACCCGACAGCGAGGACCAACGAAAAGCGATTGCCGCCGAATTCGACGTTAGGCCCAACAATCCCGTTGCGTTGCTCAGCCATATCGGACTCGACTGTCCGGGCGGAGTGCAGTTTTGTGCCGAAGAAGATGCCGACGCCGTCCTGCATCGCGCTGGCGAATACCGCCCTATAGACGACCACGAAATTGCTCTTCGTCTCAAGTCGATCAGAGATGACCGCGATGCATCGTGGATGGGTCTAGATGAAAGTTGGTCACTTGGAGGCAACCAGGGCAAGTTCGCGCTCGCGTTCATAAACGACCGCTGGTGCGAATGCATGGGCTCCTCGCCCACGACGCATATTTTCAAAAATGGCGTTATCGGATTTAAACTCGAGGCTCTCAATGAGTTTGTCTGCATGAAAAGCGCCCAGCGCGCCGGCATCGCAACGGCAAACGTCGAATATCGTATGTTAGAGGACGAACCTGCCCTCATTGTTGAGCGCTATGACCGCGTGAAAGTCAAAGACGGAACGATCAGGCGCCTACATCAAGAAGACCTCTGTCAGGCACTTGGGGTGATGCCCGCCCAAAAGTACACGGCAGACGGCGGCCCGACCACACGCGACATTCAAGAGCTCCTCGTAAATACGAGCCACCATCAACTTAACCTGTATCTGTTTACGCAGATACTTTTCTTTAACGCCATCATCGGCGCACCGGATGCGCACGCGAAAAACTATTCCCTGCTCCTTGGAAACGACGGCGCAGCCATGATGGCTCGAATGTACGATGTCGCGTCGGGTTTGGCGTATGAGCGCATGCGCCGCCGGGCGCGCCTTGCCATGAGCGTTGGCGGCGAAAATCGTGTGGGGCGCATCGGTCCAGGCGCTATCCGCCGATACCACGGTATGGGAGACCCCGCGCTAGAGGCGACGCTCACCGATGCCGGGCTATCCGAGAAGTTTTGCTTTGCAACCATGATGGACCTCGCCTACGAGGTGCCCATTTGCATGGAAGAGGTCATGGACGAATACGCCGACCTGCCCGGCATGGCGGACCTGCGCGAGCATATGCTCGGCCCCGTCCGCGAAAACTGCCAGCGCACCCTCGACCTCATCAGGGCAGAAATGGACTAGGTGGCCGTAATTTCGCAATTATCAAACAAAAGAGGGGGGCACCTGTCGCAAAAGCTCAGATGCCCCCTCTCGTAATGTCATTTGCAATCCGCTAGCACGTGACTCGAACTGCTGCTAGCGCGACCTTTACGCAGCAAGGCGCTTGAGGACGTCGATGAGCAGCGCGTAGAAGCGCTCGGCAGAAGCGAGCTCCATGCTCTCGTCCGGGGTGTGGACATCGGAGAGCGTCGGGCCCACGGCGATGGCGTCCAGGCCGTGCAGGGCCTCGGCAAACAGGCCGCACTCAAGGCCGGCGAGAATGGACTCGATGCGCAGCTCGGAACCAAAGAGCTCGCGATAGCTCTCGACGAAGACGTCGCGGACCGGCGAATGCTCGGCATAGCTCCAGCCGGGATACTCGAACTCGAACTTGGCGTCGAAGCCCAGGACATCGGCCAGCGTCTGCAGACGGTCCTTGAACTCGTTCTGCAGCGAGGTGATCGAGGAGCGCGGGGACAGCATGATCTTGACCTCGTCGTCAGAGGTGGCAACCACACCGATGTTGGAGGAAACCTCGACGGAGCCGTCGGTGGCGACGTTGCGGCGGATCACACCGTTGGGGGCAAGACGCAGGGCGCGGATGAGGGCAAGCGCGGACTTCTGGTCCATGGCCTCGACCTCGGCGTCGTCGGCAATCTCGACGGTGCAGGTAAAGCCGGGGTCGAAGACCTCAAGCTCGGCGGTGACGTCGGCGATGACGCCCCTTGCGATCTGGGCCGCGGCCTCGGCGGCAGCGTGGTCGACGTAGACCAGAACAGCCTTGCACTCACGGTTGATGGCGTTGTCCTTGGTGCCGCCGTTAAAGCTAACGATGGCGGGCTCGCCGGCGACCATCAGGCGGTCGATGATGCGGGCCATGATGAGGTTACCATTGCCGCGCTCCAGGTGGATATCGCTGCCGGAGTGACCGCCCAGCAGGCCGGAGATGTCGAGCGTGAGGGTGCTACCGGTCTTGTGCTCGCGCACGATCGGGCAGGTGTAGGTAACGACGACGCCGCCGGCACAGCTGACGGTGGCAACGCCCTCTTCCTCGGAGTCGAGGTTAATCATGGTGCGGGCGCTAATCTGGGACTTGTCGAGCGTCTCGGCGCCGACCAGGCCAGTCTCCTCGTCGGTGGTGAACACGCACTCGAGGGCGGGGTGAATGATCGAATCGTCATCGAGAACAGTGAGCATCAGAGCGACGGCAATACCGTTGTCGGCGCCCAGAGTGGTGCCGTTAGCGGTGAGGACGCCGTCCTTGACGACCAGGTCGATACCATCAGTCGTAAAGTCGTGCTCAACGGAGCCCAACTTGTCGCACACCATATCGATGTGGCCCTGCAGCATCACGGTCGGGGCATTCTCGGCACCGGCAGATGCGGGCTTGCGAATGATGACGTTGTAGACCTCGTCCTGGTACACATCGAGGCCGCGCTCCTTGGCAAACGCGACCAGAAAATCGCTGATGCCCTTCTCGTTGCCAGACCCGCGGGGGATCGCGCTGACCTCCTCAAAGAAATGGAACAGCTGGGCGGGCTCGTAGCCGGTAATCTTGTAGTCCATGGTGCCTCCTTGGCGCAACTGGTTAGACAGTAAGACATGCGACTTGTATATTCCCAGACTTTGCGTGCATAAACCAGTCGAAAACGCCGAGCGCCCTCGCATCATCGGCTAACGGTGGACCGCATAGCGTAACGGTCACAGTTACCGCAGCTCTACAAATCGAGGCGCCCTTTCCGGAGCGCCTCGATTGCGCGTATCAAATTGTCGCCACGCCCTACAGCGCGCCGGAACCGGCTTGCATCATGCCGCCGGGGCCCGAGCTCACGCCACTGCTCACAGGCGCGGCGTTGCCGGTGTGCGGTGCCGCCGGGGCGGTATCGCCACCGAGCGTGCCCGCCGGACGCGGTGCCGGGATCTCGCCCGTGCCGTGGCTAAAGACAAACTTGCCATCGGCCACGTCGCACAGGACGGTATCGCCCTCGCCCCACTCGCCGGCCAGAAGCTCCTCGGACAGCGGGTCCTCGATGAGCTTTTGGATGGCACGGCGCAGCGGACGCGCACCGTTGGTGAGGTCGGTGCCCTCGGCCACGATCTTGTCATAGGCCGCAGCGGTGAGCTTGATGTTCATGCCGTTGGCAATCAAACGCTGACGCAGGTCGTCCACCAGCAGGTGCGCGATCTTGGTGAGATTCTCGCCCGAGAGCTTCTGGAACACCACGATGTCATCGATACGGTTGAGCAGCTCGGGGCGGAACAGGCGCTTGAGCTCGCCCATCGCGCGACCACGGATCTCACTCGACGTGAGACCCTGCTCGCCGGTGGTGCCAAAGCCAACGCTCGCATCCTGCGCAATCTCGCGGGCGCCCACATTGGATGTCATGATGATCACGGTATTGCGGAAGTCAACCGTCTTGCCCTGGCTATCGGTCAGGCGGCCCTCCTCCAGCACCTGCAACAAGATGTTGAAGATATCGGGGTGCGCCTTCTCGATCTCGTCGAACAGCACGACCGAGTACGGGTGACGACGAACGGCCTTGGTGAGCTGGCCGCCCTCGTCGTGACCGACGTAACCCGGAGGGCTACCGATGAGCTTGGAGACCTCGAACTCGCTACCGAACTCGGACATGTCGAAGCTGATGAGTGCATCCTTGCTGCCAAAGAGGTACTCGGCGAGCGTCTTGGCGAGCTCGGTCTTGCCCGTGCCGGTGGGACCCAGGAAGATAAAGCTGCCGCCGGGGCGACGCGGATCCTTGAGCGGCGAGCGGCTGCGGCGCACGGCCTTGGCAACTGCCTCGACAGCCTCATCCTGACCGATGATGCGCGTCTTGAGCACGCTTTCGGCTTGCAGCAGGCGACGGCTCTCGCTCTCGGTAAGCGAAGACACCGGCACGCCCGAAGTCACGGACACGATGTCGGCGATCTGGGAGACATCGATGGTGAGCGGGCTGGCGTCGAGCTCGGCGGTCCAGGCGGCCTTGGCCTCGGCGAGCTCAATCTCGGCGGCCTTCTGCTGCTCGGTGATCTCGGCGGCCTTGTTCATGTCGTCGCTCTCGGTGGCCTCCTGCGCGGCGGCCTTAAGCTCCTCCACGCGATGCTCGGCCTCACGCACCGGCTCGGGCGCGCGATTCGCGGCGATGCGAGCGCGGGCACCGGCCTCGTCAATGAGGTCGATAGCCTTATCGGGCAGAAAGCGATCCTGGATGTAGCGGTTGGAAAGGTTCGCGGCGGCCTCGATAGCACCCTGCGTATAGCGCACATGGTGATGCTCCTCGTAGCGCGGCTTGAGCGCGGTCAGGATCTTGACCGTGTCCTCGACGCTCGGCTCCTCGACATCGATGGTCTGGAAGCGACGCTCGAAGGCCGGATCCTTGGTGAGGTACTTGCGGAATTCCTCGGCCGTGGTGGCGCCGATAATCTGGAAGGCACCGCGCGCGAGCACGGGCTTGAGCATGGAGCTCGCGTCGATGGAGCCCTCGGCAGAACCGGCACCGATGATGGTGTGCATCTCGTCGATAAACAGGATGACGTCGTCGGCTTCGGTGGCCTCCTGGATCACGTTCTTGAGGCGCTCCTCAAACTCGCCGCGATACTTGGCACCCGCCACGAGGCCCGGCAGGTCGAGCGTCCAGATATTCTGGTTCATGAGGTTCTCGGGCACGTTGCCGGCTGCAATCTGCTGAGCCAGGCCCTCGACGATGGCCGTCTTGCCCACGCCGGGGTCGCCCAGAATGAGCGGGTTGTTCTTGGTGCGGCGCGAAAGAATTTCCATCATACGCTGGACTTCCTTTTCGCGACCAATTACAGGGTCGAGCTCGCCGTCGCGCGCCTTCTGCGTGAGGTTGGTCGCGAACTGCTTAAGCGTATCGGTGCCACTCCCCTTTTGCTGAGAGGCATCCGAGCCGCTAAAGAACGGCAGGCCCGCACCGGGACGACCGGCACCGGCGCCGGCGAGCGGACGCTTCTTGTCCTGGTCCTTGGCGGTGAGTTTCTCGATAGCCTTTTTGATGGAGGCGGACGACACACCCAGGCGCATGAGGATGTCCATGGCCATGCCGTTGCCCTCTTCGACGATGCCGATCAGCAAGTGCTCGGTCGACACGTAGGTCTGGTTGTTCTCACGCGCCACGCGGAATGAACGCTCCATCACGCTAATGACGAGCGGCGTAAAGGCGAGCTTGGCCGCCTCGGTCTCCTCACTGGGCTCGGGAACCGTGGTCTGGACCTCTTTGAGAGTATCCATGATGTCATCGTAGGAGATGTCGAGCGAACGCAGCGCCTCGGCGGCAATGCCCTCGTCCTCCTTGGCAAGCGCGAGCAGCAGGTGCTCGGTGCCCACCTTATTTGAATGAAGATCGAGCGCCTCTTGCTTGGCCATGGACATGACCTTACGCGCACGATCGGTAAATCTATCTAACATGCTCGTTTCCTTACATGAGTTCATCGAAATCAAAACGCCCGCCCGTCGGCGGCGCTTTTGTCTCTTTACCCACAGGTTGTCTATGTTAACAGCTGGAGGAATATCTATAAACCCGGCTCACATGAATGCAGGTTATGACCGCATCGCGGGACTCACCGCGCGCTGCGCGACAGGCGCCCCGCAAGAGAAACCCTAGGCGTCTTTCACCACGTCGGGACTCGTCGCACGCGATGCGCGATAGGCATCGGCCTCCTTGGAGACGCGTTCGAGCAGCTCGGATGTATCGACGCCCTCGACTTGCGCGACCGTTTCCACCGTCTGCATGGCGACCGCCCTCAGGTACGCGCACGCGCTGTCCCCCAGCTGCTCGAGGTCTATCTCCTCGCCGCCCTCCCGGGCAAAGCCGACCGCCATCACAAAGCCCATGATGCCCGAGACCAGAAAGCCCACCGCAAAGCTCGAATCTGCCTTGAGCTCTTCTCCGTCGGGGTGGACGATCTCTCTCACGCGGTCGATGATGATCGTATGGATGCCCTGCACGACCTGCTCGGCGGCACCCGCCCTCATGGTGATGACGATGCGCCGCAGCAGGCAGCGGACGTCGCGCCGGTCGAACGCCGAAAGGTCGCCCTCGCTCGAAAAATGCCAGAGGGCATCGGTGATGAGCTCGTTATCCTGCAGCAGCTGGGCTATGGCGATGGCGACGAGTTCATCGAAATCGTGAAAATAGTAGTAAAACGTTCCGCGATTGCACTGGGCGGCGCGGGTCACCTCGCCAACCGACAGCTCGAAGATGCTGTTGTTCTCGATGAGCTCCCAAAACGCCTCGATGATACGGGTGCGTGCATCGGGCGCATCGGCGTCCTTACGCGGTCTCGCCATGCGCCTCACCGCACCCCTGCGCCTTGGCGTTCATGATGAGCATCTGAAGACGGTTCTCCACGTTGGCGAAGCTCACGTCGGGATCGTAGTCGAGCGGCAGGAACTGCGTCGTGGGATACTGCTCCTTGAGCGCATGGATGAGCCCGCGCCCCACGACATGGTTGGGCAGACACCCGAACGGCTGCAGGATCACGAAGTTGCGGCAGCCGCGCTTGGCGTGCTCGAGGATCTCCGCCGGAATCAGCACGCCCTCGCCCGCATCGAACGTATGGTGCAGGATCTTATCGCTCGCGCGCACGAGCTCGGGCATGCGCGTCGGCGGCTCGTAGAGCGGGCTCGCCGCGCCCAGGCGGTCGCAACGGTCGTGCGCGAGCTCGAACAGGTTGTCCGCCGTGGCGTACCAGGCCTTTTCGGGCAGCGACAGGTCGACGTGGAACTCGCGCGACTGCGCATGCTTGTAGAAATAGGTCTTGCGGATCACGTCGGTCATGCGCGCCTCGATGACCTCGAGCCCGTTGTCCTCGAGGTAGCGCTCGATCTCGTGGTTGGCGCCGAGATGGAAATTGAGCAGGTACTCGCCCACGATGAGAACGGTCGGATGCGGGTTCGAGCGGTCGTACGGAACGGCGTCCATGATCGCAAGCGCGCGTTTGAAGCCCGTCGCCTGGCCTCTCAGCCCGGAGCGCTCCATGCCCTCGATAACCTCATCGAGCGCGCGGTCGAACGCAGCGTCCGCCGCGCCCTTCTCGAGCTCGTAGGGACGGATGCGCCTAAGCATGGCCTCGAGGGCATCGATCATGGGAAGACCGTAGGCGATCTGGATGCTCGGGCCAAGGCCGAGCTTGAAGCCCGGATGCGCATTGTGGGCATCGACGTCGTCGTTGGTGAGCACCGGGACATAGTCGTATCCCGCGTCGTCGAGCGCGCGGCGCAGCAGGGGCATGTAGTGCGTCAGGCGGCAGTCGCCGATATACTTGCCAGTCACCACGGCGACGTCGTGCGGGTCGTACTTACCGCTCTCGAGTGCCGCGAGCGCCTCGCCGATCACGATTTGCGCGGGGAAGCAGATGTCGTTGTGCACATAGCGTTTGCCCAGGCGGATGGCATCCTCGCGCCCGATATCAAGGGCCTCGGCGCGCACGCCCTGATTGCGCATCGCTGCGGTCATGAGCCTGCAGAACGCATGGGAGGTGTTGGGGACCAGCGCGATCTTGTCGTGCCGGTCGCGCTTGGTGTACTTGACCTTATACGGGTCGTCGAGCGGATGGACCGCGTGCACCCGGGCGCCCTCGGCACGCTCCTCCGCGCGACGACGGTTGACCGACTCGATAAACGAACGCACGCGAATGCCCATGGGACCGGCGACGTCGCTCTCATCGAGCTTGATCATCATCGGAACCTTGGAGCCCATCTCGCCCATCATGCGCGCGATCTCGTCGGTGAGATACGCATCGTGGCCGCAGCCGAAGCTGCCCATCTGCACGAGCTCGAGCTCGGGCGTCGATGCGACGATGACCGCACACGACAGCATGCGCGCATGGTAGTTGTTCACGATGTCGATGCGGCTGTTGGAAAGATCGACGTTGCAGACCCCCGGCACCGCATCGGGCGTCAGCACGGGGATGCCGCGCTCAGAGAAGAGCTTGGGCAGCCCGTGGTTGACCAGCGGGTCGTTGTGGTACGGGCGCGAAGCGATCACCACCGCGTAGCCGCCGTCCTCGCGCACGTTCTCGAGCACCTGCCTGCCGCGCAGCTGCAGCTGGTTCTCAAACGTCTGCTGCGCGCGGTCCGCCTGCTCGGTCGCCTTGGCAACCAGGTCGGCATCGATATCGAAGGTCTCCTTGCACCACGCCTTGAGCTGGCGGTTTCGGTCGCCCTCGTCGTACCAGTGGAACAGCGGCGTATCGAACGGAACGCCGAAACGCTCCTCCGGGTTATCGGAATTGCGCATCACGTAGGGGTATCCCTTTACGACGGCGCACATCCACTCGCTGGTAGAGGCGGTGTTTTCGGTGGGCACCGTCGTGATGATGGGCATGAAGATGCGGTCGACGCCGGCGTCGACGAGATTGCGGATGTGCCCGTGGACGAGCTTGGCCGGGAAGCACACGGTGTCGGATGTGACGTGCGCCAGACCGCGCTCGTACATCGCCTTGGTGCTGCGTCCCGAGACGCGCACCTTAAAGCCGAGCGTGCTGAAGAACGTCGACCAGAACGGCATGGTGTCCCAGAACTCGAGCACACGGGGAATGCCGATCGTGACATCGCGCCCCCCGCAAACGGGAACCGTGGGGCACGACTCGAACAGCAGCTTCTCGCGGTCGACAAAGAGATTGGGGGCAGCCGCGGTCCGGTCGCGCCCCGTGCCGGGTGCCTGTGCCTCGCAAGCACCCTGCGGACGCAGCTCCTCCGCCGCGGGAACCTCGCGCACGAGCTCATCCCATGAGATGGCGCCGCCGCGCGGGCAGCGATTGCCCGTGACGTAAAGCGAGCCGTCGCCAAATGCCACGACCGCGCGCTGGCAGCGGTTGTTGCACCGACGGCAGGTAACGCCGCCGAACTCGCGCTGCTCGAAGCGCTCCCCGGCATCGAGCCCGATAAACGACGTGCCGGCGTCGCCCTTGCGGCATTCCTCGCGCGCGAGCAGGGCGATACCGATAGCGCCCAGCAGCCCCGGGTGGGGCGCACGCGTGACGGGTTTGCCCAGATACTGCTCGAATGCGCGCAGCACCGCGTCGTTTCGGAACGTGCCGCCCTGGACGACGACTTTGTCGCCCAGACGGTTGAGATTTGAAACGCGAATGACCTTGGTGAACACGTTCTCGATAATCGAACGGCAGAGACCGGCCATGATGTCGCCCGGACCCTTACCGCGCCGCTGCTCGGAAACGACGCTGCTGTTCATGAACACCGTGCAGCGGCTGCCGAGAACGGCGGGGGCTTTGGACGAAAATGCCTCGGTCGCGATATCCTCAACGGCTATTCCGAGGTTTTTGGCAAAACCCTCGAGGAACGAGCCGCAGCCCGCAGAGCACGCCTCGTTGACGACGATATCGGTCAGCACGCCGTGGTTGAGCCAGATGGCCTTCATATCCTGCCCGCCGATGTCGAGCACGAAGGTCGCATCGGGAACGCATGCGCACGCGGCGCGGGCGTGCGCGACCGTCTCGACCGTATGGTAGTCGGCGTGGAACGCGCGCGCGAAAAGCTCCTCGCCGTATCCCGTGGTGCCCACGGCATCGATCGCAAGCGTGACTCCCGCTGTCTCCCAGCGGTTCTTCAAGCTGACAAGACCCTGTTGGGCGACGTCGAGCGGTCTGCCGTTATTAGACGCGTAGAACGAATCGACAAGCTCACCCGCCTCATCGACCAGGGCGAACTTGGTCGTCGTGCTCCCCGAATCGATACCGAGCGTCACACGCACCGTCTCTCCGGGCGCATACGCATCCGGACCCTTTGCCGGCGTCTCTTTGCCATGGCGTGCCGTAAAATCCGCCTGCTCGGCAGGTGTGGCAAAAAAGGGCTGGGCAAGACGTCCCTCCCCGCTTGCGGGCGCGACCGTCTCGAGCTTATCCAGCCGGACAAAAGCGTCGGGAAGGTCGATCGGTTGGGACGATGCGAACATGTCGGTCAGCGACAGGGCGGCACCGCGCGCGACCATGATCTGCGGATCGCGCGGGACGATAACCTGATCGTCCGATAGATTCAGTTGCTCCCGGAACACGCGGACCAGCGTGGGGTTGTAGGCGAGCGTACCGCCCTCGAAGATTACCGGCGGCTCGATGTCGATACCCTGGGCCAGACCGCCGATCGTTTGGCGGGCGACCGCGTGAAGCGCCGAAAGCGCCAGGTCGGTGGTAGGAATGCCCTCGTTGAGCAGCGGCTGGATATCGGTCTTTGCGTACACGCCGCAGCGGCCCGAGACCTCGTGGACGGTCGTTCCCCGGCTTGCGAGCTGCTCGAACTCGCCCGATTCGGTGCCGACCCCCATGAGCTTTGCCATCTCGTCGATAAATGCACCGGTACCGCCTGCGCACGAGCCGTTCATGCGCATGTCGGCAACCTCGATGTCTCCCTTATCGTTGGTGCGGAAGAAGATCATCTTGGCGTCTTGGCCGCCCAGCTCGATGGCGCAGCGCGTCTGCGGATAGAACCTGCTGATCGCGAGCGCGTTGGCGACCACCTCCTGAACGTACGAGGCGCCCAGCGCGGTCGCGATATCGCGCGCACCCGAGCCGGTCACCGCAACGCGCAGCGACTCATGGGGAAAGCGCTCGGCGAGCTCGCCGAGCATGGCGCGCACGCTCGCTGTCTGACACGCCCCGTGGCGGCGATATCCCCACCACGCCTCGGTCATATCCTCGTGCATCGCGTAAACTTTGGTCGTCGTCGACCCTACGTCCAGTCCTACTAGCAACGCCATAATGCTCCGTCTCTCGCATTTTTCCTGCTAGAGATATACCACTCTACGTAATACAACAGACTGTTGTATTTAAACTCCGTATAAAAAGCGGCTGCCGAAACGCTTCAGCAGCCGCCGAATGCACCAACAGATTGTTCTGCGCGCTAGCACGTCGGGCAACGGAGCAGCACGGGCCCTCCGGTCATGCGCACCGCTCACGCCGGCGATGTCGCCGAGAGAGCTATCCACGCTTAGGGCTCCAACCAAGCAAGTCGCCCGCGCTCAGCAGGTCCCTAAGCGAGCTACTCGCATTCAGGAGCCATAGCCTGCTCCAAGAGCTCGGCATGCTCCTCCTCGAAAACCGTCCCCACAGGGAAGGCGCGACGGAAGACGAAGTGGGAAATCGGACCGGCTACCAAAAGGTTCCACGGCAGCGCCATCACAAAATTATGCGGGATGTTGATCATCCAGATCGCGGGCACGGAATACAGGTTCGCAAGGATGCCGCCGGGCATGTGCGTCAGACCCTCGCAGGCACCGTACAGCGACATGATGATGACCATGGGAACGACCATGCAGGAGCTGACGGCGAGCGTCATGGCAAGCGGCGAGCTCTTGCCCGGCGTGACCAAGTACTTAAAGGCGAAACCCTTGGCGAGCGGGCTGGCGACGAACCAGTCGCAGCACATGGCAAAAATGTAGGCAACGGGGAAGCCGAGCCACGCAGCGGCAACGACCTCGCCGTTGATGGCCCCGTGCTGCAGGGCAACGTTGTAGATGCTCATCCAGAGCACCATGCAAAAGCACATGATAAAGGTGAACAGCAGGCTCTCTCGTTTGTTGATAGGCATGAAGGGCAGATTCCTTTCTGTGTTGCGTCGCGGCACCGCCAACAAAAACGGGCGGGCGAGATGGAGTTACTGGGACTTCATCTCGCCCGCCCGTGTTACGCGCGTCTGCGACTACTTATGTGGTGGAACTACCCTAACACGAACGGCGCGCGCTTCGTAAGCGTTGAGTTTGTGAAGATGCAGGGCACCGATAATCCCCCGACCCCATAAGTTGCGGTGGAATACGGACTGTTTTGACCCTTTAAGCAGCAATTCAGTCCCTATTTCACCGCAACTCATTTGGTGCAAAGTAACCTGTCCCCCTTGTACCAATTAGCTGGTGTGGCGCCAGCGAGGGTCGGTGAGCGTACGCGCCACACCCAGTCCAACGGGCAGAAACGCTACGATGAGCACTGCGCGCACAAACCAGCCGAGCATATTGACCGTGTCGAAGGTGCACATGTAATACATCGAGCGATACAGATACAAGCCCGGCACCATAATGACAATCGAAGGCACCGTGAGGGCGATGCGCGGGTAGGTGAGCTTGACTTCAGCCAAGCTTGCGAGCAGCCCCGATACCAGCGCGCCGATAAACGCTGCTGCCTCGGGAGGCATTCCCGTGCTGAGGCCCAGGAAGGGAATCATCGTCGGCGCATCGACAAGGGTCAGACGCAGGGTATTGGACACGGCGCCGATCAACCCAGCTGCCGCGGCCATCTTTACCGGGCTGTTGAACATCACCGAGAAGCCGAATACGCCAACGAAGCTCATCACCACGCGCAGGAGCGTAAGGGCAAGCGGCGAAAGGCCCAGTGGGGCAAAGTCGTCCGGCGCCAGGCCAACACACTCGGCAACCATCCAACCTACGAGGGTCGCCATCACAATAATCGATACGGCATATGAAAGGCGCTCGATACCGCTTCGCATGTCGAGCTTAGCGATGTCGAGGCCTGCCGTAATGAGTGGAAAGCCGGGAATCACAAAGAGCATGGCGCCGATATAGCCTTCTTGGTGCGACATTGCCCCCGGTATGACCTGGCCAAGGCCGAGCAATGCCAGCAGATACGAAACGCAAGCGAGCGCAACGCCGGTCGTCAGCGCGCTGAACTGACCAAGGCCTTGCTTGAGAATATGGGAGCGGGCAAAGTTGCCGACACCCGCGCCCACGAACGCGCAGGCCATCTCGATAGGGCCGCCGCCGAGCAAAAAAACGAAGGCGCCACAGGCGCAGGCCGCCGCAAGGCCCTGTTGCCAAGGCGCGTAATCAGGTTTTGAACTCTCAACGGTCTTGAGCATCTCGTGATACTCGTGCACCGTGAAGCGACGACCATAGGTCTCGATTTCCTTGAGGAAACTCTCCATCATCCAAATGCGATGGGTATTGACGCCCGTTGTGGGCAAGCTGACGACCTCATTAAAGCAGTGACCATCTTCGATGCAGGTGCACTCAAACGACAGAAGACTTAAGTCAACGTGGATGGTGACACCGAGTACGGCGGCAACACGATTCATGGTATCGCGCACGCGCCAGGCACCCGTTCCGCTTGCCAGCATAAGCATGCCGGTGCGGCAGATGATGGATGATTTATCGGTGAGCGGCGCATCGACGGCAAGCTCATCGCCTGCCGTCACGATCTGGTGCCAGTCAGTTTTCATATGGAGCGCGCCGGCACGAACGCCGTGGTGCATGGGGGCTCTCGAAAGCAGCGAGTTAAGGCGCGAAGGCTGTGAGGGCTCTGCCGATTCGCCCTCGTCCTCGTCGGGCTCTTCATCGACCAGATCAAAGGAATCAAGCGGCGCTGGCTCGCGACGGTCGATCAGCTCCTCGTCCTCATCATCAAAGTAGTTGAACTGATCGAGCATGTCCTCTTCGATTGCGCGCTCGCTCGCGTCGTCCATCCCGGTGCTCCCTTCCTATCGACTAACCCCCATCCTAGACAGCGACGGCTAAAGGAAACATAAAAGAGACGGCTGTCATGCGAGCCATGTGCGCAATAGCCATTAAGTAGTCATTGGGGACGTTCTTAAACGGCTAGTCGTTTAAGAACGTCCCCAATGACTGGACTGTACCCAAGTGCCGGCACAAGAGGAACGTCCCTAAGTGCCAACCAGGGCAACACCGCAGATAGAGGACGGACAGCGAGCGACGTCCAGAGCGAACAAGTTGGCATGAAAAAGGCAAGGCATAGACCTTCTGGTCATGCCTTGCCTTTTGAATGACAAATTGTCGCTCTGGACGTCGCGCAGCGTCGAGCGGTTACGGCGTTTGGTAAAACGCCGTAACCCCCTAGTACATCTTTGCGCCGGCGGGAATGGAGGCGTCGAGCTGGATCAGGTTGAGGCGCTCCTCACCATCCTCCTCGTGGATGGCACTGATGAGCATGCCGCAGCTGGGGATGCCCATCATCTTGCGCGGAGGCAGGTTGGTGATGGCGAGCAAGGTCTTGCCGACCAGGTCCTCGGGCTCGTAATAAGCGTGAATACCGGAGAGGATGGTGCGGTCGGTACCGGTACCGTCGTCGAGCGTAAAGTTCAGCAGCTTCTTGGACTTCTTGACGTCCTCGCATGCCTTGACCTTCACAGCGCGGAAGTCGCTCTTGGAGAAGGTATCAAAGTCGACGAACTCCTCAAACAGCGGCTCAACGGCGATCTTGGAGTAATCGAGCGTGGGCTTAAGCGACTTAACGAACGGGCTCGCGGCGTTGCCGGCCTCGGCAGCCTTGGCGGCAGCGGCACCGGACTGGAAACCCTTCTCGGGCTTCATGTGCGGGAACAGCAGCACGTCGCGGATAGAAGCCTGGTTGGTAAGCAGCATGACCACGCGGTCGATACCAATGCCAATGCCGCCCGCGGGAGGCATACCGTACTCGAGGGCGCGCACGTAGTCCTCGTCGTACTCCATGGCCTCGTCGTCACCGCCGGCCTTCTCGGCCATCTGAGCGGCAAAGCGCTCGGCCTGGTCGACCGGGTCGTTGAGCTCGGAGAACGCGTTGGCGTACTCGTGACCGGCAATAACCAGCTCAAAGCGGTGCGTCAGGCGCGGGTCGTCCTCAAAGCGCTTGGCAAGCGGGCTGACCTCGATGGGGTAATCGCACACGAACGTCGGGTTGACGATGGTGTCCTCGCCCAGCTCATCGTAAATCTCGGCGATGATCTTGCCAGCAGTCCACTCGGGCTTGATCTCCAGGCCCTTCTCGCGCGCGGCGGCAGCAAGCTCCTCGACCGGCGTGTCGATGGTGACCTGCTTGCCGAGCACGTCGGAGACGATGTCGGTCATGGGACGGCTGGCCCACTCACCAGAAAGGTCGATGGTCTGGCCCTGGTACTCGATGACCTCGGGGTTGCCGATGGCCTTGTTGGCAGCCTTGATGACACCTTGGGCGAGTGCCTTCATGCCCTCGAGGTCGGAGAAGGCACGGTAGGCCTCCATCGTGGTGAACTCGGGGTTGTGGGTAAGGTCCATGCCCTCGTTACGGAAGATGCGGCCGATCTCGAACACGCGCTCAAAACCACCGACGATGCAGCGCTTGAGGTGCAGCTCGGTGGCAATACGCAGGTAGCACTCCTGATCGAGCGCGTTGAAGTGGGTAATGAACGGCTTGGCAGTAGCGCCGCCTTGGATGGTCTGCAGAATGGGGGTCTCGACCTCCATGTAGCCGTCGGACTCCATAAAGCGACGGAAGGTGGAGAGAATCTGCGAACGCTTACGGAAGGTCTCGCGAACGTCGTCGTTGGCGATCAGGTCGACATAGCGCTGGCGATAGCGGGTCTCTTTGTCAGAGAGACCGTGGAACTTCTCGGGAAGCGGACGCACAGCTTTGGAAAGCAGCGTAAGGGCGCGCGGAGCGATGGAGAGCTCGCCGCGCTTCGTGCGCACGACACCGCCCTCGACGTTCACGATATCGCCCAAGTCGAGGTTGCGCAGAAGCTCCCAATCGGCCTCGGACATGTCGTTGATGCGGCAGAACAGCTGAATCTCGGCAGTCGCATCGCGCACGACGATGAACATGATCTTGCCCTGACCGCGCTTGGCGCCCACACGGCCAGCGATCTTCACGACGTCCTCGGTGTCCTCGCCATCGGCAAGCTCGGCGTACTTAGCCTCGATATCGGCGACGTAGTCCTCAAGCTCAGAGTGCTCGGGATAGGGGTTCTGGCCCGCCTCGAACAGGGCGGCGCGCTTGGCCAGGCGGGTGGCGCGCTCGTCGTTGAGCGTCGATGCCTGATCGGCGGCGTTCTGGTTCTCTGCCATAAGTTAGCTCCTCAAACTAAAACGCTCCCCAGGATTCGGTCCCAGGGAGCGAAAACATACCTTTACGCGGGACCGTGGTCTAGCGTGCGATCTTGGCGATGGTGTAGACGCGAGTCTTGCCGGAAGGCGTAACGACCTCGACGGAATCACCCTCGCCGTGACCGATGATGGCGTGACCGACCGGAGACTCGTTGGAGATCTTGTGCTCGAGCGAGTTGGTCTCGGTGGTACCGACGAGCGTGACTTCCATGACCTCGCCGTTGGGATCAATCAGCGAAACGGTGGAACCGATGGAGACGGTCAGGTCGCCCGTGGTGGCAGCAACCTGAGCGTTGGCGAGGATGGCCTGGATCTCGGCAATACGAGCGGCGTTCTGGGCCTGCTTGTCCTTAGCGGCGTCGTACTCGGAGTTCTCCGAAAGGTCGCCGAACGCGCGGGCTTCCTTGATGTCCTCGACGATCTCCTTGGCGTAATCGCCCTCACGCCAAGCGAGCTCCTCGACGAGCTTCTGGCGGCCCTCAGCGGTCAGTACGATCTGGCTTGCGTCCATACGGATATCTCCCCAACTCTGATCAACAATCAACTGTCAACAAAACGAAAAAGACCGGCTAGCCTGCGGGCAAGCCGGTCAGGTGCTCACCCCAAAGGGATGGGACTACTCTGCGTCCGCGTCGCTGTCCTCTGCCTGCTTCTTCTTGGCAGCAGCGAGCTTGGCCTCGAGCTCAGCGATCTCCTTGTCCTCCTCGGACTGCTCGTCCACGACCTCCTCGGCCTGCTTGGTCTCGGCCTTATCGTCGCCCTCCATACCCTCACGGATATTCTTGACGGTAGAGCCGAGGGACTTGCCGAGCTTCGGCAGGTTCTTGGGCCCGAAGATAATCAGGACAACGACGAGAATAATGATGAGCTCAGGAGCCCTCAGTCCAAACATGTAGACCTCCACAATACAGCGAGACAAGCTCGAATGAGTATACCGCGGGTATCGCGGTATCACAACACTAGCTAAAAAAAGGGACCGCAAGAAGCGGTCCCTCCTCATGCTCTGGTCGGGTTGACTGGATTTGAACCAGCGACCCCTGCGTCCCGAACGCAGTGCTCTACCAAACTGAGCCACAACCCGTTAGCTCGACTATAGTAACAAAGATTTTCGCCGCGTGCTAGAGAAATTTTTATTTCTTTGGCGCGTCGATTTGAACCGTGTTGGGAATAAGCTCAGTCGCGCAGGCCCACCAGCCATTTTGCTGGGCAGCATCGGCAAGCCTTTCGGCCGTGGCAGCGGTGTCGCAAATGGCAAACGAGCAGGCACCCGATCCGCACACATCTACAGCAACGGTTCCGTCCTGTTTACGCAGCCAGTCGAGGACCGTTTGAATCTGCGACTCCATCTGTGCGGAAATGACACCAAGGTTGTTATGGATGAGTGCATATGCCGTCTCGGCATCACCAGCACGCAAGGCAGAAGCTATCGCGCCGGGCTTGTCCGCAGGCACCGGGGCCTCGTCAAAACGTCGATAGGCTTCAATTGTCGAAACGCTTGCCTCGCGCGGCTTGACCAGCACGACGGGCGTCGCAGGCAGCGCGGGGTACTCAGTTGCCAGCACGTCTCCCCCACCTACGTAGAACGCAGGACTCGCGTGCAAAAAGAACGGGACGTCAGCACCAATGCCCCGCGCAATATCGTCGAGCGCTGGGTCGGTGCGATCAATGCCCCAGAGCTCTGCCAAGGCGACAATGACCGCGGCCGCATCCGTCGAGGGGCCGCCCAAGCCGGCGCACAATGGAATGCGCTTCTCAATCGTCACGCAGACGTTTGCCTCGCGACCATAATGCTCGGCCATAGCAACCGCAGCCCGATACGCCGTATTCTTTTGCATGGGAAAATCTGATGCCGGAACCGTCTGGACGGTCAGCGCCTGCGACGGCGCGACCGTCACGGTATCGGAAAGACCGACGGCCGCCATCAGGGAATCGACCCTGTGGTAGCCGCGGTCATCGCGCTCGGTATGAACCCCCAGGTAGAGGTTAATCTTTGCCGGCGCGGAAAGAGTCAGGGACCGATCGGTCACCGTTAATGCTCCTCGAGCTGATTGCCGAGCGGGGTAAAGATATGCTCGCCGCTCTCGGGGTCGAACAGCTCGACCTGGCCGGTGAGGACATCGATGTACTGGTAGGACTGACGCGACTTGCGGCCGCGACGCTCGTCAACCTCGACAATGAAGACGGCCGGGTGGACGCTCTTGATGGTGCCCATGCGCTCGACGACGCGGGTACGGCCCATGTTGGCCTTCACCTTGACGCGATCGCCCACCATATCGGTCAGCTTCTCGTGGATGTCGTCGACGTGATTGACTTCCATCTCTTCCATGAACAGGGCCTCCAGAAGGTGCAATTCAAAAAGGGGACAATACCCCTAAGATAGACAAAACTCTAATACTATAGCACCCTGTTGTGGCCATACGCAAGTAGCTAAAAAAGCCCGGTCTCGAATACGTACCAGACGACAACCTCGCATGACCAGTTGTTACGCGGTTTGGTAAAACCGCGTAACCTAAAGGTTGTCGGTGTCCAAGACGATGGTGAATGGGCCGTCGTTGACCAGGTCGACCTTCATGTCGGCGCCAAAGATACCGTGCGCCACATGCTCAACGTCCTCGTGCACAAGCGTCAGGAAGTACTCGTAGAGCTCGTTGGCAACATCGGGTGCGCCGGCATCCGTAAACGATGGGCGGCGACCGTGGCGGCAGTCGGCGAACAGCGTGAACTGCGACACCACGAGCACCTCGCCGTCGACATCGGCAAGTGCCAGATTGGTCTTGCCGTTCTCGTCCTCGTTGATACGCAGCCCGCGGAGCTTGCCCCACAGCTTGTCGGCCTCGGCACGCGTATCGCCATGGCCCACACCCAGCAGCACCAGGTAGCCGCGTCCAATGCGGCCCACGCACTCGCCGTCGACCGTCACGCCGGCGTTGAGCACGCGCTGCACCACCGCACGCATGGCCTACTCCTCGCCCGTCAGCTTGGCGGACAGATGCTCGAGCGCGTGGAAACGATGGCTGATGGCGTTCTTCTCGTCAGCCGTCAGCTCGGCCATGGTCTTGCCCGGCGTGTCGACCGGCAGGAACAGCGGGTCATAGCCAAAACCATGGTCGCCGCGGCCCTCGTGCGCGATAACGCCCTCGCAGGCGCCCTCGCCATAGGTAACCAGACCGTCCGTGTCGATGAGCGCGACGACGCTCATAAAGCGCGCGGTGCGGTCCTCATCTGCCACGCCTTCCAGGTTAACGAGAAGCTTGGCGTTGTTGGCGGCATCGTCGCCGTGCACGCCCGCATAGCGCGCGCTATACACACCGGGCTCACCGTCCAGCGCGTCGACGACCAAGCCCGAATCGTCGGCAATGGCCATAAGGCCCGTCTCCTCAACCGCGGCTTGGGCCTTGATGATGGCGTTCTCCAAAAACGTCGTGCCGTTTTCCTCGGGATCCTCAAAATCACCCAGCTGGCCGAGCGCCACAAAGCGCACCTCGGGCATGACCTTGCCCAAAATGGCCTCGATCTCGGTGAGCTTATGAGCGTTTCCGGTTGCCACGACGATGGTCGCCGCCGGGTCGAGGGTGTCGATGTCAATCTTCTCAAGTGCCATGACTGGCCTCCTTGTCTCTATAGCAAGCCGCGTGAGGGGCGTTTGGGCACTTGACCTCTCCCCTCTCAGGCGATCGGACCTTTCAACGCAGCATTTCAGCAGATAAAACCTACCAAAATAAACCTGTCCCTTTTTGGCAGGTTAGGCGATGGCTTGGCGCTGAAGCTCGATGAGCTCGGCGACACCCTTGTCGCCCAGGTCAAGCAGGGCGTTGAGGCGTTTGCGGTCGAAGGGCGCCTGCTCGCCGGTGCCCTGGAGCTCGATCATCTCACCGGTATCGGTGGCGACGAGGTTCATGTCGACCTCGGCATGACTGTCCTCGGAATAATCGAGGTCAAGCAGCGTATTGCCGTCGACAACGCCCATGGAGATGGCAGCCACCTGACCGATAAGCGGGATGCGCTCGATCTTGCCCGCCTCGACCCACATGGCGAGGGCGTCGTGCAGTGCCACCCAGGCGCCGGTGATGCTCGCTGTACGCGTGCCGCCATCGGCCTGAATTACATCGCAGTCGACGGTGACGGTGTACTCGCCGAGCGCCTTCATGTTGACGACGGTACGCAGGCTGCGGCCAATGAGGCGCTCGATCTCCATGGAGCGACCCTTGCGGTTGGCGTGCTCGCGCTTGCAGCGCTTGCCGGTCGACGCCGGCAGCATGGCGTATTCCGCGGTCACCCAGCCGGCCTTAGCTCCCTTTCGCCAGCCCGGCACGCCCTCCTCGATAGTGGCGGCGCACAGCACGCGCGTGTCACCGAACTCGGCCAAACACGAGCCGTGGGCGTGCTTCATGACGCCGCGAGTAAGCTTGATGGGGCGCAGCTCATCGGCGGCGCGGCCGTTGGCGCGGTTGACCTGCATATACTCCATAGAAATATCCTTTCGGCAAAAGATGTGGCGAAGGCTTTGGCGGCTGCCTTACATCTATTTCAGTTCATCGATATCGATATGTTCGATGCTCTTGAGCGGCTGACCAAAGATAAAGCTGCCCGCCACCGCAAACTCGGCAATGTTATCGGCCGTCGTGGCAAAACGATGCTGTGGCTCGGCGGCATCGCCCGCCAGCTGCTCGCGGCGCGTGAGGATATCGGTCAGCTCGCGTGTGGTCTCCTCGGCGGAACTCACGACGCGCACCCCAGGCCCCAGCGCATGGCGGATAGGTCCCACCAACAGCGGGAAATGCGTACAGCCGAGCACCACGGTATCGATACCGTGGTCGCGCAGCGGCTCAACCGTGGCACCCACCAGCGCACGCACGGCAGGCGTATCGAAGATGTCCTCGTTCTCAAGCCACTGTTCCTGCAGATGTGCACCCGAGGCGAGCTCGTGTTCGACAACCTCGACAAAGCTCGAGGCAGGACAGCCGTATACATCGACGCCGGCATCCAGGTCCTGAATGGCGCGCGTGTAGGCGCCCGAGCGAATGGTGAGGTTGGTGGCGAGCACGCCCACGCGACGCGTACGCGTGCTGTTGATCGCCGCACGGGCACCCGGCGCGATCACACCGATGACGGGAACGTCGAGCACCTGCTGGGCCAGACGCAAGGCCGCAGCGGTCGCCGTGTTGCAAGCGATGACCATAATCTTGACGTCGTGCTTCGAAAGCCAACGACCCGCCTGCAGCGCAAACGAGCGCACTTCATCCTCGGTGCGCGTGCCGTAGGGGCAGCGCTTGGTGTCGCCAAAGTAGTAGACGGACTCGTGCGGCAGCGCCGTCGCAATCGCGCGCGCAACCGTCAGACCGCCCAAACCAGAATCGAACACGCCAATCGGGCGCGTGTCGCCTGCCGGATTCTCGATATCGGACATTACCTCACCAGTCTCTCTCGAAAAGACATGTCCAAGTGCGGCGACGCCGCGCTACGAACGCGCCGCGACCAGCAGCTCTGCCGTCGCCGCCCAACCGTCGATAATTTTGCCACGCGTAACGAAAGCGTTCTCGCAAGCAGCCAGGAACTCAGGCGCGCCGGCGCTCGTCAGGCCATTCTCGACCAGGCAGAACGTGCCCACGTGATCGGCCATGTAGAAGTCGGACTCGGAATCGCCGAGCGCCAACGTCTCCTCGCGCTCGATCCCTAGGTGCTCGCAGAAGCGCGCAATGGCGACGCCCTTGTTGAGACCCGCGGGATTGATGTTGAATGCGCGGCCGTCCTCGACGCGATCGAGCTCGAGCGTCGTCGGCTTGGACAGGTGAGTCAGATGGCCGTTGCACGCCCAGATCAGACCGCAGCCGGCCTCGTCCAGGATGGCCTGAACCTCATCGTCGGGCACATCGCCGCGCATGCCGACGGTGACCTCACGGTATTTGTATCCGGTCGACATGTCGTTGTGATACTCGATCTTGTGCGGCCAGCGGGCGAGGATCTTCTCGCACACGCCGGTCTGCTCGATCACCTGGTGCGGCGTGAGGCCGCAAGAGGAGTCGTAGGGCATGTCGCCGGTCAGATACTCCCAATCGTTGGCTTTAAGGTCGTACATGACCAGACCGCCCATCTCGCCAATGTAGGAGTTGAGGCCGAGCACGCGCGCGTCCTCGTGGATCATGGTACGGTTGCGGCCCGAGGTGGGAACCACCTGAATACCAGCGCGAGCGAGCGCCACGACGGCCTCGACGAGTTTGGTCGAGGGGGTGCCGTCGTTGTCGCGCAGCACGCACGAGCCGGGTGCAAGCATCGTGGCATCCAGGTCGGTAAAGACGTACTTGACCTTGGCCAAGCGCTCGCGCATCTCGCCCGAAAGCTCGGCGACGGTCGGCAGGGTATTGTGGGACATGGTTACTCCGTTTACGTAGAAGGGTTTGGACTTGGACGGCATGTTTTGATTGAGGGAACACGCTTATGGCGACAGCGCACTCAGGGCGCCGCCGCCATCATGGTTCATTAGTCAAACTGGGCAACATCGATCAGGCGATTGGCCAGCGAAAGGTCGCTCTCGATGGGCACGAACTCGTCGCCCACGTGCATGAGCTCCTCGTCACCCTTTGCCAGCAGCAAGACAATGGTGGGAGCATCGGGGTTGACGTACTCCTCGCGCGCCGCCTTGAACGCCGCATGCACAGCGGCTTCGCGATCGAGGATGATCTTGTTCGGCGTATCGTCGGGAACATGTTCGGCAAGCTCGCGACAGACCTTCATCGGGTCCTCGTGAGCCGGGTCCTCATTGGCAAAGATCATCAGGTCGGAATACGGTGCGGCCTCGCGCGGAAGCTGCTCGCGGCGCTCCTGCGCCTTGCCGCCGGCAGCGCCAAACACCGCAATGACCGGACTAGCGGGAAACGCGCGCTTGACCGACGAGAAAAGCGAGCGGAACGAAAGCTGGTTGTGCGCGTAGTCGACGACACAAATCACGCGGCCGTCCTTCGACTCCACGACCTCCATACGGCCCGGCACACGCAGTTTTGAGAGGCCCTTCTTGATAGCCTCGATACCGATGCCGATCTCGCGCGCAGCGGCGATAGCGACCAGCGCGTTCTCCACGTTAAAGTCGCCCGCGATACCCAGCAGGACCTTCTCCCCCGCCTCGGACTCGTCGGCGCTCATGCCGTGCAAGTTGAACTCGATGTTAAAGCCGAGCATGCGGACATCGCTCGCCCACAGGCTTGCCTCGGGATGCTCGACGCCAACGGTCACCAAGCGCTCGGCCGTCGACGCTGCCTCTAGCACACGGTCAACCTCTTCGGTGCCTAGATTCACCACGGCGGTCTTTGCCTGGTCAAAGATCCTGAGTTTGCTCTCAAAATAATCCTCAAACGTGGGGTGTTCGATCGGCGAGATGTGGTCGCGGCCGATGTTGAGGAAGCACGCCACGTCAAACGGCAGATTCTCGACGCGTTGGTACTTGAGCGCCTGGCTCGAAACCTCCATGACCATGGACTGGCGACCGGACGTGCGGCAGTTGGCGATATGGCGCCAGACCTCGGGGGCCTCGGGCGTAGTATTGGTGCTCTCGTAGCACTCGATGCCATCGTCGGTACTCACCGAGCCGATCATGCCGCAGGACTCGCCCGCCGCTTTGATAATCGACTGGAGCATAAAAGCGGCCGTGGTCTTTCCCTTGGTACCGGTGATACCCACGATCTTGACGTCGTGGTCGGGACGGTCGTAGACCTCCGGCGGCAACAGGGCCATGGCCGTGCGAACGCTATCAACAACCAGCATCGCAGCACCGCTCTCCTGCGCCAGCGGCTCCAGAGACTCGACCAGTGACTCCTCGCACACAAATGCGACGGCGCCCGCATCGAGCGCCATGCTCAAAAACGCGGGCTTAAAGGCAGCACCTTTGCAGAAGAACACGTCACCTGCCGAGACCGCGCGCGAATCAAACGAGCAGCCGGTCACGGCACGCTCGTCAACCTGCTCTGATGCGCGCAGCTCGCCGCACACATCGAGAAGCTTGGCAAGCGTATCGACCGTGGTCACGGTCGCGGAATCCGAATGGTGCATCTTTCACCTTTCTCAGCCATTTGGCAGGGACGGTTTTTATAGTAACTGAAACGCACCCACGCAAAAACGGCTCCCGGAGGAGCCGTTACGCGCAGGCGTTCGTAAGCCGAGGCTAGGCAGCCTGAACAGAAGGCTGGCCCTCGTCGATAAAGAAGCGCTTGTACCACACTAGGAACACGAGCGGCGTATAGATCTTGCGCTGGAAATCGCCCTTGCCCGCAAAGTGCAGATCGAGCAGGTGCATGAGCTCGTCGGTATCGAAGAACTCGCTTGCCCACGGCGCGGTGAAGTACTCCTTGACATAGTCGTACCACTTTTGCTCGCGCAGCCAGTAGACAATCGGCACCGGGAAGCCCACCTTGGGACGGGTGGCCCACTCATCGGGCAGCGACTTGTTGGCAGCGTGGCGGAGTACCTGTTTGTTGCCGTTCTCGTTGATGCGGTAGCGGTCGGGAATGTGCTCGGCGAACTCCATGACTTTGCGGTCCAGGAAGGGCACGCGCAGCTCCAGCGAGTGTGCCATGCACATCTTGTCGGCCTTGAGCAGAATGTCGCCCGGGAGCCACATGTTCATGTCCAGGTACTGCTTCTTGACCAGCTCGGGCTGATCCTTCACGCGTGCGTAAATGGGTGCTGCGAGCTCAAAGGCGCCATCGCCGGTGTTGTACTCGGGCTTGAGCACGCCGTCGACCTCGCGCTCCGGCCATACCAGAGCCTGTCCCAGGAACGACTTCTCAGGGATCTCGGCACCCTTGACCAGGAAGTTATGTCCCTTGAAGTACGGCATATGCAGCGCCAGGTTACCGAGCGCGCGACGGATGGGCAGCGGCACCATCTTTTTGTACTTGCGGACCGGGACCGTGTCCTCGTAGTAGGCGTAGCCGCCAAAGAGTTCGTCGGCGCCTTCGCCCGAAAGCACGACGGTGACGTCCTTGCGGGCCATCTCGGCCAAGAACCACAGCGGCACAGAAGACAGGTTGGACTGCGGCTCGTCCATGTGATACTGGATGTCCTCGAGCGCACCGAAGAACTCGTCGGCGGTAATCATCTTGCGGACGTTCTCGACGCCGAGCTTATCGGAAAGCTCCTTGGCGTAGTTGGTCTCGTTGAAGTTCTTGTAGTCAAAGCCCACCGAGAAGGTCTTGTCGGGCATGAGGCAAGCGGCAATATAGCTGGAGTCGACGCCGCCGGAGAGGAACGACGCGACCTTGACGTCGGCGATGCGATGGGCCTCGACACTCTCGTGCACGACCTCGTCCAGCTCATCGACGTACTCCTCGAACGGCTTCTCGACGGCAGAGTAATCGCAATCCCAGTAGCGCTCGATGTTCATCTTGCCGGTCGGGATATCGACGGTAAAGTAGTGCGCCGGCGGCAGCTTGTAGACACCCTCGAAGAAGGTCTCCTCGGTTGCCGAATACTGCAGCGTCATGTACGGACGCAGAGCCTTTTTGTTGACCGCCTTGTGGAAGTGCGGGTAGTCCAGGAAGCTCTTGATCTCGGAACCAAAGAGCACGCCCGGAGCGCCGTCGCCCGCATCAGCCATGGGATAGTAGTAAAGCGGCTTGATGCCAAAGATGTCGCGGGCGCCAAAAAGCTTGTTCTTCTTTTTGTCCCAGATGACGAAGGCGTACATACCGCGCAGGCGATCGAGGACGGCCTCGCCCCACTCCTCGTAGCCGTGCAGGAGACTCTCGGTGTCGGCGCCGCAGTGGAACTTGTAGCCCTTGGCCTCGAGCTCGGAACGGAGTTCTTGGAAGTTGTAGATCTCGCCGTTGAAGACAATGACGACGCTGCCGTCCTCATTGGCCATGGGCTGGGCGCCGGCCTCGGTCAGGTCGAGGATCGACAGGCGGCGGAAGCCGAGGGCAACGCGGCCGTCGATAAACTGACCGCCCATGTCGGGACCGCGATGGACGATGCGGTCCATCATCTTGGTGAGCACCTCGGATTGGTTATCCGTCCCACCGACAAAACCGACAAAACCGCACATATACTATCCCCTCTGCTGTTGCTGGGCATCAAATCGAATCAGTAGCTTTTGAGTATACCCGAGGGCGTAAAGAGGGGCGGAATGTTCAGGCAATCTCAACTGAATCAGCTCCGCTGTGACACGCGCGAGTTACCTTTAATGGATATGAGGTGAATGAGGCGATTGTTTTGCTATACTCTCTCCGCACGGGCGATTGGCGCAACGGTTAGCGCAGGTGCTTTACACGCACAAGGCTGGGGGTTCGAATCCCTCATCGCCCACCACTGATTTGTTAGGCCTCCAGCGATGGAGGCCTTTCCTTTTTCAGGCCCAGCGCATGGGATTCGAACCCGACAGGGTGCGGAGCTGAGGAAACGCGAAGCGTTTTCCAGCGCAGCACGCGAGGGCCGTAGGCCCGAAGCGAAAGCGGGCGGCGTCAGCCGCACGCGACATCCCTCATCGCCCACCACCGAATTGGAAACGGTCCTCGCAAGGGGACCGTTTTTGTTTGCGCCCATCGCAGAGGGATTCGAACCCTAAGGACCCCTTATTTCAAGGTCCGTGGCCAAATAATGGCAAAAATGAGTACTGCTGCTTTGTTTGCAACATATAAAAAGATAGTATTTGCTTAAGTTACGCAACATATGTCCATTATAAGGACTAACAGTCAGATCAAAATCGCACATTCATCGCCATTTCGACTTGCTATCTGGCCTTATTAGTCCAAAATTGCTACTACAAAATCGGTAACAGTACTCATATTTGATGTTTTTTGACCAGCAGGTCTCCCTGCCTTAGCAAATCTAAGGCAAAACGGGCTCCAGACCGCTGAATCATGCCGCGTAGGGCACTTCCGCAGTCCGGAACCCGGTCCAAATTGAGTTATTGCGCCGCGTTAGCCCAAGACACCCGACAGAATCTCGATCAGGCTGTCCACGTCGGCTTCCTCGCAGACGAGCGGCGGCAAGAAACGCAGCGTATGCGCACCCGTAGCGTTGATCACGGCACCGGCGGTCAGCGCGCGGGCAACAACATCATGCGCGTCGCCCGCGGCATCATCCAAATCACAGCCGAGCATCAAGCTGCGGCCACGTACCTCGGTCACGTGCGGCAGCTTGGCGAGCTTTGCCTCCATATAGGCACCCACCTTGGCAGCATGATCGGCATAATCGCCGCGCACGAGCGCGGAGAGCGTCGCGGCACACGCCGTGATGGCCAGGCAGCTACCACCAAAGGTCGAGCCGTGGTCGCCCGGCTTAAACACGTCGGCAATCTCCTTCTTTGCCACCACGGCACCCATGGGCACGCCGTCGGCAATGCCCTTGGCAAGGCTCATGATGTCGGGCTCCACGCCATAGGTTTGGAATGCAAACGGCTTGCCGGAGCGGAAGATGCCGCACTGGACCTCGTCGGCGATAAGCACGGCGCCCACTTCGTGTGCCAGGTCGCGCGCTGTCGCCATAAACTCCTCGGTCATGGGGTGCACGCCACTCTCACCCTGGATCGGCTCGAGCATCACGGCACAAATCTCGCTCCCCAGCTGCTTAAAGATTGCACGCAGCTCGTCCACATCGTTGGGCGTGCAGGCCACAAAGCCACCCGGCAGCGGACGGAAGCTGTCCTGCAGCCAATCCTGCATGGTGGCGGCAATGGTCTCGAGCGTACGGCCGTGGAAGCCGCCGCGCATGCACACGATGGTGTTGCCGCCATTACCGGCACGCTTGGCGTACAGGCGCGCGAGCTTCATCGAGCCCTCGTTGGCCTCGGCGCCAGAGTTGGCAAAGAAGGTCTCCCAAACCTGCTCATCCGCAGCCGGGGCACCAAGAGCAGCTGCCGTGGTCTCATCGCCGGCGGCAATGGCATCGGCAAGCACGCGCGCACCATCTACGTCGTCGTTAGCAAGCTTGGACAGCAGCGCCGCGACCTGTCCGCGCTGCTCGATGTAGAAGTAATTGGAGACATGCATGAGCTTTTTGGTCTGTGCCTCGAGCGCCGAGAGCACAGCCGGGTCGCCATGACCTAGGCTGCACACGCCGATGCCGGCAAGAAAGTCGAGGTACTCACGGCCATCGTCGCCGGTGAGTTTCATGCCGTGACCCTCGACAAACTCGACCGGAGAGCGGCCAAAGGTATGCATAACGTAATGGGATTCAAGCGATTGCTGAGCTGCAAGTGACATGGGATGCCTTTCGTTGGGCGCCAGACGGCGCGGGGCTATGGGTGCAGGAATGAGGCGGCTGAGGGTCAGCTAGACCGTCTGAAGCTTCTCGACCTCGTCAAGGTTCTCGGTCAGACGCGCAGCAAACGTCGAAAGCGGATGCGGATGCGTATCGAACTCGTAAGCCGTCTCGGTGGAATGGATCACGGTGCCGACGCCGGCATCGGTCAGCAGCTCCAGGAGCAGCGAATGCGGCGTAGTACCGTTAATGATGTGGGCACGAAATACGCCGCCGGTAAGCGCATCGACGGCCGCACGCAGCTTGGGAATCATGCCCTTATCGACCTCGCCGCCGTAGAGCATTTCGTTAACCTCGTCGAGCGTTAGGTTGGAGATAAGCGAGTCCTTGTCGCTAAAGTCCTTGTACAGGCCATCGACATCGGTCAAAAAGATCGCCTTATGCGCGTGGAGCGCCGCGGCAACGGCACCGGCGGCGGTGTCGGCGTTGATGTTGAAGAAACCGCCGTCCTCCCCCGCCGCGAAGGTAGCGATGACGGGGATGTACTCGCTATCGAGTAAGCGCTCGATATAGTCGGTGTTGACGTGCGTCACTTTGCCCACGCGACCGAGCTCGGGGTCGAGCGGCTCGGCGATGAGCGTGCCGGCATCGCTGCCCGACACGCCCACGGCCAGGTTGCCGTGGTGGTTGATGGCAGCAACCAGCTCCTGGTTAACCTTGCCGCCCAGCACCTCGCGCACGATATCCATAGTCGCCGGCGTGGTCACGCGCTGGCCGTTCTTAAACTCGACGGGAATATCGTAATGGCTCAGCGCCTCGTTGATAGCCTTGCCGCCGCCGTGCACGATGACGGGGCGCATGCCGATGATCTTGAGCAGGACGATATCGCTCATCACGTCGCGGCGCAGCTGCTCATCAACCATGGCGGCTCCGCCATATTTGATAACAACCGTCTTTCCGGTCAGGTTCTTAATCCACGGCAGCGCTTCGAACAGCAGCTGCGCGGTTGCTTCGTTGGATTCGCTCGAACGACAATCGCGTGCGAATTTCATAATCTGCCTCGTCTTTCGTATCGTTATCGCGCCGTGCTCCGCTGTCCGCAATCGCGGCAAGATGCGCAGCGTGCCTGGGACCTAGGAACGGTAGTCGCCGTTGATGGAGATATACTCATGCGTGAGGTCGCAGGTCCACACGGTCGTTGCCGCGTCGCCTGCGCCCAGGTCGGCCGAGATCACGATCTCGGGCGCCTCGAAACGTCGTAGAGCCTCGTCCTCGTCAAAGGGAACAGTCAGACCATCGCGACAGACGGGCATGCCCATCATGTCGATGGAAACGTCTTCCTGATTAAACTTCACGCCGCACTTGCCAAGCGCCATAGCAACGCGACCCCAGTTGCAGTCGTGGCCGGCGATGCAGGTCTTAACGAGCGGCGAGTTGGCAACGGCACGGGCGGCGATATCGGCTTCCTCGTCGTTCACGGCGCCGGTAACGTTGACCGTAACAAGCTTGGATGCGCCCTCACCATCGGCGGCGATATTGCGCGCCAGGCTCTCGCACACCTCGTGCACAGCAAATGCCAACTCGTCAAAGGCATCGGAGCCCTCGACGATGGCCTCGGCATCTGCGGCAGCGGCGCCGGAGGCAAACATGATGCAGGTGTCGTTGGTCGAGGTGTCGGAATCGACCGTTACCTTGTTAAAGGTCTGCTTGACGGTCGAGAGCAGCAGGGCATGAAGTGCCGCAGGTTCGACGGGGGCATCGGTGGTGATAACTGCGATCATGGTGGCCATGTTGGGCATGATCATGCCCGAGCCCTTGCACATGCCGCCTACCGTATAGACATTACCCGCATGACCCGCAGCCTCGCTGACGTAGGACACGGCGTACTCCTTGGAGTGCGTGTCGGTCGTCATGATGGCGCGAGCGGCATCGGCGCCACCGTGGGCGGAAAGTGCCTCGTAGGCAGCAGGAATGGCAGTCTCAAACGTGTCGATCGGCAGAATCTGGCCAATCACACCCGTGGAGGCAACCAGAATCTGCTGGGGCTCGCAGCCGATGACCTGCGATGCGATGCTGCATGTCTCGCGCGCGCATGCAAGGCCGGTCTCACCCGTGGCGGCGTTGGCATTGCCAGAGTTGACCGAAACGCCGGCGATGATACCGTAGCCCTTGTCGGCACCGCCCAGGTTGGCACGGCTCACCTGCACGGGCGCCGCGCAAAAGCGATTGGTGGTAAACACGCCGGCGCCGGGACAGGGTTTATCGGGCACGACGAGCGCATAGTCCAAGCGCTCGGGATTCTTCCGGAATCCCGCATGGATGCCTGCGGCCTTAAAGCCGGCCGCTGCCGTAACGCCACCCTCGACGGCGCGAATCTTGATATCAAACAGCTCGGTATTCATCGTCTTTATGACTCCTTATGTCAAACAAAAAACGGACATCGGTTGGTGCGCCATGCCAGTCGTGATCATGAGACCAGCTTAAGAGTGGCGCCCCACTCGATGCCCGACTACCAAATCGTTAACAATCGAATGTGCTACACCGGGCACGCCACTGTGGGCAAGCCTCGTCGCTCGTCAAAACCAAAAACGATGTTGGCGCACTGGATCGCCTGGCCCGCAGCGCCCTTGCACAAATTGTCGATAGCGCCCGTCGCCACCAGCACGCCCGCACGCTTGTTGAGCGCAAGGCCGATCTGGGCGGCATTGGTACCGACGACCGAAGCCGTCTTGGGCTGCTGGCCGGCATCGAGCACGCGCACAAAGGTGCGACCGGCGTAGAACTTCTTGTAATGGTCGACGACGTCCTCAAGGGTCAACGTGTCGAGTGCCTGCGGCGTGAGCGGCATCGTCACCGTGGAAAGCAGGCCGCGCTTGAGCGGTGCCAAGTGTGGAGTAAAGACGACGCGGTCGGTCAGGCCCAGGATCTGCTCGATCTCGGGCGTATGGCGATGTTTGCCTACGCCATAGGCTTCCAGGTTCTCGTCCGCGCTGCAAAAGTGGGTGCGGGCGTTGCAGGACTTACCGGCGCCCGTCACGCCGCTAATGGCATCGACAATCACGGGGCCGTTCTCTGCCACCCAGCCCGCACGCACGGCAGGAGCGGCAGCAAGGCTCGTTGCGGTGGGATAGCAGCCGGCGCAGGCGACCAAAACGGGCTTTCCGGCGGCATGGCTGGAAGCAGCGGTCTCCAAGTCCTGGCAGAACAGCTCGGGCAGGCCGAAGGCACGTGTCTTGAGCAGTTCGGGGCTCGTGTGCTCGGCGGCATACCATGCCTCAAAGACAGACGCGTCGCTCAGACGGTAATCGGCCGAAAGATCAAAGCAGGAGACGCCCGATGCAAGCAGGGCGGGCACCTGCGCCATGGCCGCGGTATGCGGCACGGCCAAGAAGACGGCGTCGCAGGATTTAAGCTCGGGCGCGTCATGCGTGGTGAAAACCAGGTCGCTCACACCAGCAAAGCTCGGATACACCGCGGACAGCGGCTGGCCGGCATCGGCGTTGGACGTAATGGCAACAAGTTCAAACTCGGGATGGCCGAGCACGAGGCGAATGAGCTCGGCTCCGGCATATCCAGCCGCGCCGACGATTCCAACCTTCAATGACATATCAGACTCCTTGTCTGCGATTTATGCACCGATGCGCATTTCGCAGTGGTCGTTATGAAGTGGGTTGAAACTTTAGCACCAAAAGATGCATGAACACGTAAATGGCTTGCATATTCATGCATTGAAACATTCCCGACACATTCGCTTGAAGGAATTGACAAATGGAGCGGGCCCCGTATTGACCGGCGCTCCTAACGGCGCCGGGCAATACGGGGCCCGCCCATGCGAAAACCAAGTTGTTAGGATGAGCCAGCCGGCTAGAGCTCGACCGGCACCCATTCGTCGTGATTGCAGATAAAAGCCTCGGGATTCTCGACGCTAAAGAAGACGAGCGTGGGGTCGTTAGGCCCCTCATAGTGCTCGCCCAGGTGCTCTAGATGCTTCCACCCGGCTTCGCGCATTTCGCTCGAAGCCCGGTCATCCAAGCCGGCACGCCCGCGCAAGATGAGCCAGCCATGGCCCGGCCACCAACTCGTGGCCTCAAAGCACTGGTTTTGCAGCAGCTCTTGCCACACATCTTTGGTGCGCGCTGTTACAAACCACAGCTTGCCATCCTGGATCTGCGCAAACGAAAACGGACGCACATGAGGCTGTCCGTCAACGCTCGTCGCCAAATACCATGCCGGCACCGACGTCAGATACTCCAACACCGTATTCAATCCGTCCACGTTTCCTCCTGTACTAGTTAGTTTGGGAGCCTGGATCGTGCGAGCTAGAGCTCCAGGCGCTCCTCGCTGCCGTCGATATCGCAGAACCGCGCGGCAATGTTGCGGACCGAAAAGAACGCAAGGCGGCCGTCGTTGGCACTCTCGTGTTCCTCGCCAATGCCCACCATGTGCTTAAAGCCTGCTTGACGCACCTTGTCGCTCGCAACTGCGTCGTCCTCAAGTGCGGCCTCGCCGGTCAATACGATCCAACATTCCCCCGGCTTCCAGCCCGAGAGCTCAAACTTGGGATTCGCGCTCAGCTCCGCCCACACATCTTTGTCGCGCGACGTACAAAACCACAGTTTACCGTCATCGACCATGGCAAACGAAAACGGCCTCACGCGAGGCTGATGCCCGTCGGCCACATCGGTCGTGGCCAGATACCACGCCGGAATGCGCCCGAGATACGAACAGGCGCGCTCAAGCTGAGCCGTGCGGTCGTTGTCGGTCATAGGGACCCCTTTCTTGCGCTCGAATCGCGCCTAAACAAGTTGAAGGTTGATGACGATGACGCAGATGAGCAGCAACGCCGTCACCACCGCCGCCAACGCATCGCCGCGGCCAAACGTAAGCGCATGCAGGCGCGTGCGGCCCTGCTCGCCATGATAGCAGCGTGCATCCATGGCAGCAGACAGCGTCTCGGCATGGCGGAACACGCCGGTGAACAGCGGGATCGCCACACTGCCGAGCATGCGTACGCCACCGAGCGGACCGCCCGTCACGCGCGCACCGCGGCTTGCCTGTGCATCGGCCGTCTGCTTCATCTCAGTGGCAAACTGCGGCATAAAGCGTAGCGCGATACCCATGATCATGCCGAGCTCGTGCGCAGGAAGTCCCACACGCGCAAACGGCGCGAGCAGGCGCTCAAAGCCCGCGGTGAGGTCGAGCGTCGGCGTGGTGAGTGTAACGGCGCTCATACCGGCCATCATCAACGTCAGGCGGCACGCCATAAAGGCGGCAGAACGCAGTGAGCCCTCGCTTATCTGCAGAAAGCCGAGCTGCCACAGGATGCGCCCGCTCTGGTCGGAAAACAGGTTGAGCACTGCGACCACGATGACGATTGCCAGCAGCGGCGCCATCGACGACAGAGCGCGACGAGCCGGCACCCGGGACACGGTATAGATCAGGACAACGAAGATTGCGACCGGGGCCAGTCCGCAGAAGCTGCTGACTGTGAGCGTCGTGATCAGAAACACAAAACCCAAGAGCAACTTAGTTCGCGGATCCAGGCGGTGGATCGCACTATCGCCGGGATAGTAGCTGCCAAACGAAAACGCCTCCATTAGCAGCCCTCCTCTCGCGCGACCGTCTTGGATTTAGCAATGTCCGCGACGTTAGAAGGACCGCCCGAGCGACCGATTAGCAGGTCCACCAACTCGTCTGCCAGCGACTCAACCGTATAGAGGCCGTCAAAGCGCAGCGGCACGCCTGTCTTCGCAAGCGCCAGCGCCATGCGCTGGGCAGCGGGAACACCCAAGCCGATTGATTTAAGCTCATCCGCATGCGCAAACACCTGCGCGGGGGTTCCCTCGGCAAACACCGCGCCTTCGTTCATTACGACGATGCGGTCACAGCAATTGGCCAGGTCATCCATACTATGTGAAACCATGACAACGGTCAGGCCATCGCGGTGAAGTCGATCGATAAGCTCAAGGAAATCCCTGCGCGCAGCCGGATCGAGCCCCGCCATGGGCTCATCGAGCACCAGGACTTCGGGCTCCATGGCGAGCACGCCGGCGAATGCCACACGCCGTTGCTGACCGCCCGAAAGCTCAAAGGGACTCTTGTCGCCGACCGTGGAAAGGTCGAGGCCCACGCGTGAGAGCGATGACTCAACACGACGGTCGACTTCATCTTGCGGCAAGCCAAGGTTGTACGGACCAAACGCCACGTCCTGCGCCACGGTTTCGGCAAACAGCTGACGCTCAGGATACTGAAACACCACGCCGACCTTGGCCTTAACCGCAGCGGCGTCTTTCTTGTTTGATAGGTCGAGCCCCAGCGCGCAAATGCTTCCCTCCTGCGGACGGATCAGCCCGTTGAGATGCTGGACCAGCGTCGATTTACCCGAGCCGGTATGGCCTGCTAGCCCCAGGAACTCGCCGCGACGCACCGTCAGCGATACATCGCGCAGCGCCCACGGGCTGCTTGGGTCGTTTCCCCAGAGAGCCTGTTTGCTCGATTTGCCCGCAGTGGCCGAGCGCTTATGCCAGCGGCGGCGCTCGCGCGGACTGAGCGAATAACTGTACGAAACATGGGATAGCTCTATGACGGGCTCCGACGCGTTGCCCTCGTTGTCTACCGGAACAGTGCCGTCAGCGATTTCCAACTGGGATGCGGAAGACTGCCCCGCGGTGCCTGCCCCACTTCGCTCGGCATAAGCCTGCGCAATCTCGGCGACCATATCCGTCTCACGTACCTGCGCGCAAACAGGCACGCCCTTCGCGCGAAGTGTCCTACCCAGACAGCACGACGCCGGCATATCCAGGTTGAGCTGCGCAAGTTCGTCCGCCCGCGTCAATATTTCCTCGGGCTTACCGAGCATGGCAACGCGCCCCGCCCGAAACACCGCGACACGATCGGCCTCGGCGGCCTCTTCCATAAAGTGCGTAATCATCACGATGGTCATGCCGCGATCGTGCAACGCGCGGCAAGCCTTCATGAGGCCCTTGCGCCCACGCGGATCAAGCATCGAGGAAGCCTCATCCAAAATGAGAACGCGCGGCTCCATGGCGAGCACGCCGGCAAGCGCCACGCGCTGCTTTTGGCCACCCGAAAGCGCGTGGGTCTCGTGGCGCTCAAAGCCCACCAGGCCCACACCCTTCAGCGCCTCGCGTACGCGCTGCGCAATTTGCGCCGATGGCACGCCAAGGTTTTCGGGACCGAACGCAACGTCATCTTCGACAAGCGTTGCCACCAGCTGATCATCGGGATTCTGGAATACCATGCCCGCGGTCGAGCGAATGTCGTAGACCAGCTCGGGGTCGGACGCATCCATGCCGTTGATGCGTACCGTGCCCGCATCGGGTTGCAACAGCGCATTCAGATGCTTGGCAAACGTCGACTTGCCCGACCCATTGCCACCGAGGATGCAGAAAAACTCCCCGTCCTCGATGCTCAGATCGACACCATCGAGTGCCGACACGACACCGTCATAGCTAAAGGAAACGCCCCGACACTCAATCATGCGCGGCCTTTGACCTGGTCCTTTTTAGGCGTGATGAGGTTGGAAACTGCTTTATACACCACCAGCGTCAACACCGAGTTAAGCACGGTCTTGATAAGTTTGAACGGCAGTACGGCAGGAATCATGAGCGCGGCGATCACATCGACCGAGCCATACCAGAACCAAACGCCAATAGTAAGGTTTGCGACCATAGACAGCGCCGTAGCGGCAATGACGCCGAGCACCAGGCCAATCACGGCACCCTTATAGGTGTGCATCTTCTGATAGACGATAGCCGCGGGCAGAATGTAGCCCAGCGTGGCAACCAGATTCATAAGCGCGCCGACCCAGTCACCCGTGGTGAGCGCATGGATAACGATAGCCATAGCGGCAACAGCGGTGCCGGCACCAGGACCGTACGCAAACCCGCACACCATCGCCGGCACCAGCGACGGGTCATACGTCAAAAACGGCGCCGAAGGGAGGATGGGCAGCTGCACATACATAAACAGGGCGCCCAGGGCGCACATCAGCGCCATGGTAACGAGCTGTTTGGTGCTCCACCTATTCGTGTTCTCAAAATGGATATGCTGCGACTGTTCAGACATAAGATCACCTGCCTCTTTCATCCGGACTCTAACCGTTGGTACTGGGATCTCACCAGTTCAGCCGGTATGCGAACCAACGCACACACGGGTCGCGGACTCATCGGCTCGGCCGCAGACACCTCGCCTGCGCCACGGCGCCCCTTTGGCACCGCCCGATTTACCGCCAGTGGGGAATTCCACCCCGCCCTGAAACAGCAATTGCAAGTGTAGCACGAGCAATCGTTCGCGCAAGTATGCCAAGGGTAATTTGTGGCGGGGAAACGGAAGCGGGATGAAGATGCAGTATCCCATTTTCCGCAATCATCAATCCACCGACGTACCCAATGCTCCGCACCGCGCAGTAGTATGAAGGAGGTCACTGCGCAACCCGCGTATGTCAGGAGAACAAATTGGCAGCAAAACTTGATCTCGGGAAGGCTCTATCCCAAGCCGCCCAAGCCGCCGGTGAGATGGCAAAAGACGCATCGACGGCCATCGAGTCCGCCGCCAAAGGCGCCACGAATGCAGCTGAAGGCGCGGGAAACGTTATCGTCGACACGGCCACCTCGGCATCCGAGGCCATCGGCAGCGCCATGTGCTCGGTTGCGGAAGGTATGTCGAGTGCCGGCGAGCAAATTGCGTCGTCCGATGCAGGCAAAACGATTACAGGAGCCGCGAACACGGTAGGCGGAATTGCCATCGGTGCCGCCGTAAATCTGGCCCAGGGAGCATCGTCCCTTGCGTCCGACGCGGCGTCGACCGTGGAGGGCGGGATCAATGCCATCAAGGAGAACTCATTCTCCGCGCGACTCCGCAGGGCACGCATCAAAGGTTTCCGTGACGGAATCAAGCAGGGCGCCTACCTTGCGGGAGAGAAGCGACACAATTTCATCTACGCATATGTGGCAACGCTCTGCTTCCTGATGCGCTGCGACGGTGACTTCTCCCAAGAGGAGCAGAAGTGGCTCGAGGAAGGTCTCGATTACCTCAAGCTGGACGGCGGCCTCCCAAATAACGTCAAGACGAAGGTGCAGGTTATCGCGGATGACGAGGGTTTGTCCTTCGACCAAGTCAAGGACTGTTTGGACAACGTTAGCATCGTGTCGCTGGACTCCATAGCCGAGCAGTTGCAAGTCGCCGCGGCGGCAGACGGTCAGGTGACAGAAGAAGAGGAGCATACCTGCAGGCTCTTTGCCGACTATATGGCGGCGAGGGTGGCATGCATGGCCGTTGACGAGAGCCGGGCCGAGCAGGCAGTCGAAAAGTCCGTCCGCGAGTATGGCGAGAAACTTCAGCACATCGACCGGGAGTTCAAGGAGCGGACGCGACTGCAGGATGCCGACGCGGCCTTCGTCGTAGCCGCAACCATGCTCCAAGTCGCCCGCATTCTTATCATCAACTCACTGACGGAGGTCGAGTGTGCCGGAGCGGGCAACGTAAAAGAACATGCTCTGCACGACTTCCAAAGTCGTATCTTCTCTGGTTTCGATGACAGGATGCCACGGGAATCGAACCATCTGTTCGCCTCAAAACATCATATTCTTAATTCACGTGGAGTGCCCTACGACGCGACACGCTACGAGGCAGAAAACGTCGGACTCTTCAAGGGCGCAAACCACCGGTTCGCGACCCTCGGCCACGACCCAGTGCTCGGTCTCGTGTTCGGAACATCTAACATCATGACCAACAGCATCACCTGCGTTAAAGACACCAATGTTTTTGGTATTGGTGCACGAATTCCCGCAACCTACTCGGTCTCCTATGACGCCTTTGGGAAAAATCCACAGATTGGGGCGCCCGCTGGGACTGTAGAGATGCTGGTTACGGCGGGAAGACGCGTCGTGAGCGAGCCGGATGCCGCCGCGGCTGCTCTAATCAAGCAGCTGATCCACATCGGCACAGACCTGTACACGCCGTGCGGGATACAGATTCCATTCGCCAATCTCATCCTCGACAAAACACATACCGAGGCGCTTACCAAATACGTCAGCACCGGCGATGTGCTGAAGGTCGACGCGCAGGCAGGCATGGCCGCTCTTATCAACTGGTTGATAGCAGCACTTCACGGGTGCTCGTTGATATTCAAGGACGACGGATCAGATTACTGCACCGAGATGTTCCAAGCACGTACCAAGAAAATCATCCTCATGTCCGATACCATCGCAACTTCAAGCAGCATCATACGGGCGCTAATCAAAGAGAATCCCAAGTGCCTCGACCTCGGAGGCGCAGCGATACTCATCTACCGACTATTCTCGGACGTGCGTTTCATTGCCAAGCTCAAAGAAGAGTACGTGCAATCGGAGCTCAATAAAATCTACGACGAGCGAGCAAGAGGGCTGCTCTGATTCCTCGGCGCCTTTCCTCTTACATCACCATTCAAACAAAGCGGAAAGCGCCTCATTAAATAAAGACATCAACACAAAAAGGACCCCTTGTCCGCGGCTCCAAAGGAGCAGGATAAGGGGTCCCAATCTAACCGAGGACGTTCCGGAGAGAAGCCCCCGTCCCGCCCCCGGATTCCCGGTGGGAGTTCTAGACCTTGTCGGCCTTAGTACATACCGCCGCCTTGCTGACCAGCGGTGGCAGCAGCGATAGCGTCCTCAAGCTGAGTGTTCTTGGGTACATCGGAGACGGTGGCCTCGGTGATGAGGATCAGGCTGGCGACGGAAGCAGCGTTCTGCAGGGTGACGCGGCTGACCTTGACGGGGGCGAGGACGCCCATCTCAATCATGTCGCCCCACTCGCCGTTGGCAGAGTTGAGACCCTGGCCGGCGGGCAGCTCGGCAACCTTGTCAACCACGACAGCGCCCTCAAAGCCAGCGTTCTTGGCGATGGTGGCGACCGGAGCGGTCAGAGCCTTCTTGACGATGTCGACGCCGATCTTCTCCTCGGGATCGTCAATCTCGACAGCGTCGAGCGCAGGCACAGCGTCCATGAAGGCGACGCCGCCGCCAGCGACAATGCCCTCCTCGACAGCAGCGCGGGTAGCCTGCAGGGCGTCCTCGACGCGATGCTTGATCTCCTTGAGCTCGGACTCGGTAGCAGCGCCGACCTTGATGACGGCAACGCCACCGGAGAGCTTGGCCAGGCGCTCCTGGAGCTTCTCACGGTCGAAGTCAGAGGTGGTGTTCTCCATCTCGCCCTTGATCTGAGCGATACGAGCGTCGATGGCCTCCTTGGAGCCAGCGCCGCCGACGACGACGGTGTTGTCCTTGGAGATGGTGACGGACTTAGCGGTACCGAGCATATCGGCGGTGATGTCAGCGACCTTCACGCCCAGCTCGTCCAGGGCAGCCTGACCACCGGTGAGGACGGCGATGTCCTCGAGGATGCGCTTGCGGCGATCGCCGTAGCCCGGAGCCTTGACGGCGCAGACGTTGAGAGCGCCACGAATCTTGTTGAGGACCAGGGTCGGCAGAGCCTCGCCGTCGATGTCCTCAGCGATGATGAGTAGGCCACGGCCAGCGCGCTGGACAGCCTCGAGAACAGGCATGATGTCCTGGACGCTGGAGATCTTCTGGTCGGTGATGAGGATGTACGGATCCTTCATCACGGCCTCCATGCGGTCGTTATCCGTGACGAAGTAAGCGGAGACATAGCCCTTGTCGAACTGCATGCCCTCGACGGTGTCGATGGTGATGTCGAACGTCTGGGAATCCTCGACGGTGATGACGCCGTCCTTGCCCACGACCTCCATGGCCTCGGCGATCTTCTCGCCGACCTCGGGGTCACCGGCGGAGATGGTACCGACGGAAGCGATCTGCTCCTTGGTCTCGACCGGCTTGGCCTGCTTCTTCATCTCGGCGACGGCGGCGTTGACGGCCTTATCGATGCCGCGACGGATGGCCAGCGGGTTGGCGCCAGCGGCGACGTTACGCAGGCCGTCGTTGACGATGGCCTGGGCGAGCAGGGTTGCGGTGGTGGTGCCGTCACCCACGGTGTCGTTGGTCTTGGTGGCGACCTCCTTCACCAGCTGAGCGCCCATGTTCTCGATGTTGTCCTCGAGCTCGATCTCCTTGGCGACAGAAACGCCGTCGTTGGTGATGGTCGGGGCACCGAACGTGCGCTGCAGCGCAACGTAGCGACCCTTGGGGCCCATGGTGACGGTAACGGCGTCGGCCAGAGTGTTGACGCCCTTGGCAAGCTTAGCGCGGGCATCGGTGTTGAACGTAATGTTCTTTGCCATGGTAGGTAATCCTCCAAAAGAAATGTGACTCGCGTCGCCGCTTCCGAGTCCTATGCGGCGGGCGCGTTCAAAGACGAATCAGAGATTCTGACGAGACTAGGCCTCGACGACAGCGTAGATGTCGTCGGCGCGCATCAGCAGATACTTCTCGCCGTCGACCTTGACCTCGTTGCCACCGAACTTACCGTAGATGACAACGTCGCCAACCTTGACGTCCATGGGGATGCGCTCACCCTTGTCGTTGACCTTGCCGGCGCCCACGGCAACGATGGTGCCGCGCTGCGGCTTCTCCTGAGCGTTGCTGGCGATGTACAGACCAGAAGCGGTCTTCTGCTCGGCCTCGTCGGGCTTGACCAGAACACGATCTGCAAGCGGCTTCAAAGACGACATGCTTGTCTCCTCCTTTTTGGGCCGCGCGGTTATACCACGCGAATTAACCCTTTTTGTTTGCGTACGCGTTGAATGGTACCCACGAATGGCGGGTTATACAACACGGAGTCAAAAAATCTTATTTTTTGGCACTTAGATTTTCTGAATGCCGGGGGATAACTTAGCGATGCCTCCCGTGTGGCTCCGGAGGGGCGGGGCGTAAGGTTTCCTGCTCGGGCAGTCCTGCTCGCACGAAGGCCACATTAAGTGGCCTTCGGCTCGTGCGGAACTCGCGATAAACCTTATGCCCCGCCCCTCCGGAGCCACACGGGAGGCAGGCTAACTAATTCGGGCCCGACATTCAGAAAAGTCAGTGCAGCAAAATGGCGATGCGGATAGGAACGTGGGTATGGTTTTCGCTACGCGCACGGGTCCCCTGGGAAGCACCGTGCATTTTTGGGAGTATTCAGCAAGCCAGGACGGCTGCATACGCGCCGGACATACCTTATTGGTCCCAAGAACGCCTTCAGCGGGCGGTTTTGGTCGGTGGGCAGACCCCGTTGGGACAAATGGGCGTACTTCGCGCCGTACCGGAGCCCAAAATGACGTCAATCTCCGCAACGTTACTCAGCCGCAGCGGCACCGGCAGAGCTCGTGGTGCTGAATACTCCGTTTTTTGCACGGCACGGGCGGGGGTACATCAGGATCAGGAAGAACATCCCAGCCTTTTTATGCAATCTGTAATGGGAAGTATGCAAAACACTAAGAGTCAGCATTGCTGATGTCCAAATTGAGCGCACGAGACAGCAGCACCTCAACCCCGCGCCCAAATCCAACAGAGCGGGGACGCTCCTAACGAACCCCCATCGGCAAACAAATGCGGCTCGAGCGCCATCCCAAAATAGACTGCCCGAGCCGCGTTTAACGGTGCGGTATGAACGTCAGCGCTCGTAAATCAAGTTGCCTGCCAGGTAGGTGGCCTGAACCTTGGTGGCTTGGAGCTCTTGGGGGTCAACGGCGAGCGGGTTTTGGTCCAGGACTACCAGGTCGGCATACTTGCCCGGCTCCAAGCTGCCGAGGTTTTGCTCGTCGCCCGCTGCATAGGCGCTGCCCAGGGTGTAGTTGCGCAGGGCCGTTGCTGCATCGATGCGCTCGCTCGGCAACCAGCCGCCCTCGGGCCAGTGGCTTTTGGGGTCCTGGCGCGTGATAGCCGTGTAGAGCACGTTCATGCTGGTAACGGGCGTGATAGGGCTGTCAGTACCGAAGGCTTGGCGAATGCCGCGCTGCTTATAGGTCGCAAACGGCCACATGATGCGGCTGCGCTCCAAGCCCAGATCGCGCTCCGGTCCACCCGGGTCGAGCGTAATGTGGCAGGGCTGGCTCGAAGCAACCACGTTGAGTTTGCGTAGGCGGTCGATGTCCTCGGGCAGAAGGTTCTCCAGGTGCTCGAGCGTATTATGGCCGCGCTGGGGCAGGCCGTACAGGTCGGCGGCCTCCTCGAAGATATCCAGCGCGGCATGAATCGCACCGTCACCAATGACGTGGATGCGCACGGTGTGGCCTCGCTCCGCGGCCGCCAGAACCAGCTTGCGCATGCGCTCAGCCGGGACCGTCAGACGGCCCTGGTCGCCCGGGAAGCGCGGATTGGTATAGGGCTCGGTGAGATATGCCGTGTGTTCGCTCGACACGCCGTCGAAGAACTGCTTAAAACCCGGCGCCGAAAGCAGTGCGTTGTTCGCGTAACGTACCTGCAGCTCTTCTAGACGCGACTGGTCATCCAGCAGCGTGGGGAACAGATGGGCACGAATGCCCAGCTTGCCGGCCGTCTGCAGTTTGTCGTAGACATCGTCGCGGATAAAATCGCAGCCCGGCATGGGCATGAGCGACATATCGCAGATCGAGGTGATACCCTGCTCGGCCATGCGCCTCATTTGATCGGCGTAGGCGCTTGCGATGCGATCTTCGCCCAGCCACTCAAGGCAGCGCGGCAACAGCTGCATGGCAGCCGCTTCGTGCGCAATGCCCGTGAGCTCGCCGTTTGCGTCCTTGTCGTAGCTGCCGCCCGCCGGTGGCTCGCTGTCGCGCGTGACGCCGAGTGCATCGAGTGCGCGGCTGTTGAGCCACAGCGTGTGGCCGTCGCCCGAGTACATGACGCAGGGACGATCGGGGAATGCTGCATCGAGCGACGCCTTGGTAGGATGCTCGGGCGGGTCCCAACGGTAGTCGCGCCAGCCCTGCGTTACAACCCAAGCGTCGTCGGGCAGGTCCTGGGAAAACTCGAGCGCATGTTGCACCAGCGCCGCCTCGGACGTGCCCATGTCCATGAGCATGTACGGCGAGGAACCGACCGAGGTATGGAAGAAGTGCAGATGAGCGTCATGGAAACCGGGGCAGACAAACTGCTCGCCGTAGTCGATAACCAGCGTGGCGGCGGGAGCGGCGGCGATCACGTCATCGGGCGCACCGGCTGCGACGATACGGTCGCCTGCGATGGCGATCGCCAACTCGCGGGCGGTATCGATGCCGTCTTGGGCGGTAAAAACGTTCTTGGAGCGGATGATCCGATCGATATGTTGCATGGGCATCCCCATCTCTGGCAGGAAATTCAACACCCCCGAGTGTACTCCCCCGCCCTTGCAACAAAACCCCAAGCGGCAAACGGCAACTTTACCAGCCCTAGCGGCAGGTGGCATACTGGAGAGAGCCTGTACGATTTTGCGATCAACCCAGCAAGGAGCAAATCGACCATGACGAAGACCAAGGCACAGCAGATTATGGCGGCAACCGAGGTTCGCGCGGCAGACGACGTCACCGCGGCCATCCAAGATATCGCCGCCGAGTTTGAGCCCTACATCATTAAGCAGCGCCGGCACTTCCATAAGCACCCGGAGCTGAGCCTCGTCGAAGAGCGTACGACTTCTGACATCGCCAACCAGCTCGACGCCATGAATATCCCCTACGAGCGCCCCCTTAAGACGGGCTTGGTGGCGACCCTTCGCGGCACCGCGCCCGACGCCTATCGCGAAGACGGCACGCCGCGCCGCCGCATCCTGCTGCGCGCGGATATCGATGCCCTGCCCGTCACCGAGCAGACCGGCGAGGAGTTCGCCAGCGTCAACGAGGGCTGCATGCACGCCTGCGGCCACGACTGCCATATCGCCATGATGCTCGGCACGCTGCAGATCCTGCGTCATATGACTGACGACATCCACGGCGAGGTCCGCATCGTCTTCCAACCCAGCGAGGAAAACGGCCAGGGCGCCAAACTCATGATCGGCACGGGCGTGCTCGACGGCGTCGATGGCGCCTACGCCGCGCATATCTGGAGCGAGGTCGACGCCGGCACCGTAAGCTGCGAGCCTGGCCCGCGCATGGCCAATACCGACTGGTTCCGCATCGATGTCCGCGGTACCTCGTGCCATGGCGCTATGCCCCAGCGCGGCCACGACGCTGTCATGGTTGCCGCCGAGATCGTCAACGCCCTGCAGACCATCGTCTCGCGCGAAATCAGCCCCTACGAGCCGGCCGTCATCACCGTTGGCGAGTTGCATGGCGGCACCGCGCGCAACGTTATCGCCGGCACGGCCTACCTCGCCGGTACGGTGCGCACCTACGGGGATTCGACCCACGAGGAAATGCCGGAGCTTATGCGCCGCATCGTGGAGCATACCGCGGCCGCCTTGGGCGCCGAGGCAGAGCTCACCGACTACACCATCGCCAACTACAAGGTCGAAAACGACGCGGGCTCGAGTGAGCGCTGCCGCCAGGCTGTAATCAAGTGCCTGGGCCCCACCGGTCAAGGTCATTACCGTGGCACGCTTTCGGGCGAGGATTTTTCGGAGTACCTGCGCCGCGTGCCGGGCGTGCTCGCCTTTGTAGGTACGCGCAACCCCAAGATTGGCGCCACGTACGCCCAACATTCTTGCTTCTACAAGATCGACGAGACCGTGCTGGCAAAGGGCTCCATGGTGGCCGCCCAGTATGCTATCGACTTTTTGGCCGAGCCCACGCAAGAGGAGCTCGACGGCCCCGCGATTACCGCGGTCGCCGAAACCAACCCCGATCTGGCCGCCAAGCTACGCTCTGCCAAGGTGACGACCGCCGAGGCTCGTGACGCCATCCATGATGCCCGCACGGCTCGCCATGCCGCAATCAAGGGCATCCACGAAGCTCGTGCCGCCGCTCGTCACGAGGAGAAGCACGGCGAGTAGTCGTCACGCCCATCCATAGCAGCCTGGCTAAAGCAAAGCGGGGGCGGACGTTCATCGACACGTCCGCCCCCGCTCATTTATCAAGCGCTATTTTTACCATTTCTACCCCGTCCCCAAATGGTAGGCGGCAGGTCTACTCGTCCTGAGGGTCCTCGTCGGAGCTTGACTCGGACGCCGGCTCAGGTGCAGGTGCCGGTTCAGGCTCAGGCACAGGTGCTGACTCAGGCTCAGGCACCTGCTCGGGTGCAGGCTCGGGTGCAGGCGCGGGTGCGACATCCGGAGCGCTGTAACCCGAAGGAGCGAACTTCTTCTCGAAGGGCAATACAAAAGTCAGGACGTCGTCCTTGTCCTCGTCGGCCCACTCACTTGCATAACGTGCAGCCCAATAGCCAACGGCACGGTGCTTGAGCATCTTGCCAAAGACCGTTAGAAATACGGTGACGAAAGCGACCAGCACCAGGAACAGCACGAGTGTGATGCCACCGCCGGTAACAATCGCCTCGATACCCGTAGGACGATAGTAGTAGCTATACATACCGACAGAGGCAATGGCGCCAAAGACGACCGTCAAGATCCATGTGACAACGTTGGCGACCAAGCCCGTCAAAAACTCGGGAAGGAACGAAGCGCAGAACAGCTTGGTCTTATTGTTCTTAAAGGCCGTCCAAACCTTATCGAGCGAAAACGCGCTCTCGACGCGACCGGTCACCGCAAAATGCATCACGGCAATGTCGGCGAACATCTTAAAGAAGACCCCCAGGACCGCCGTGGCAATCATAGCCAGAACGAGCAAGCCAAGCGAGCCAAACAACGCAGCCTCGATCGCATAAGAGCCGTAATAAGAATACGAGCCCGCAGCGCCAATTACCACGCCCTCCACCAGCGAAAGCACTACACCGATCACGGGAATGGCAGCGATAACCTCGAGCACGACCGAGATAACGCTCGAAAAGACTCCGAGACCAAACGACGTGGAACGCATCAACGGACGCTCCATGCCGTCATCGATCTTAAGCGACAGATCGCGACCCCACTCGATGCCAAAGCCCGAACCGCACACGCTCGCCACGTAGGCGACCAAAAAGCCGATGGCAGCTGCAATACCGCCGATAACGGGGATGAACAGCACGAGTACCGACACGACACAGATAAGCGCCGGCAAAAAAGCAATTTGGCACACGCGCTGCAGCACGCCCGGAGTCTTGGTCATATCCTCAAACGCCTGAGCCACACAGCCCTTGAGCGCGTTCGTGGGAGGCTGAGGGACAAATTGCTGAGGCTGAGGCTGACCCTGAGGGGCGGAAGCTGCAGCACCAGCATTAGGGGCACCGCACACGCCGCAGAACTTGTCGTTATCGCCCATAGGAGCGCCACACTGCGAACAGAACATCGAAATCATCCCTTCGTATCTAGAGCGAATCACCTGGATCGCAAACGATGTCTTTGGCATCATTATCACCCAATGTGAGGACAAATACTCTTAGATGACGTATTTGCAACGCGCGAGGCGCTTTTCGATTGTTTGATGGGTGTGTCCGCGCTAGTTCGTGCCGCGGAAACCCTTTCCGACGATCTCGGAGCTGTCGACGATCGTGATAAAGGCACCCGGATCGACTTCGCGCGCATAGCGGCGCAGCTGCACGGCTTCGCGACGGCTCAGCACGCTCATGATTACCGTCACGCACTTGCCCGAGAAGGCACCGTAGCCGCGACTGATAGTCGCCGTACGGTTGAGATGCTTGACGATAAACTCCTCGACCTTAAGGGGCTCGGAACAAATGACCGTGCAGACCTTACGAAGATGAATGCTCTCGATGGCCTTGTCGACCACAAGCGTCTTGGCAAACAGGCCAAGTACGCAATACAGACCGACACGCGGGCCATACAAAAAGGCCGCGATGGCCACGATGCCGATATCGACCAACAGCAGTGCGCGGCCGATCTCGAGCGTCGTGCGGCGCTTGAGGATCATAGCGAGAATGTCCGTGCCGCCCGTCGAGGCGCCAATATCAAAGACGATGGCGCTGCCGAGCGCCGGCAGAATCACGGCAAAGCACAGGTCGAGCCACATATCGCCCGTCAGAGAGACATCGGTCGGAATGAAGAGCTCAAAAAGCGAAACATAAGCGGACAGCGCAAACGAGGCGAAGACGCTCCACAGGATTGCCTTGCGCTCCAAAAAGATAAAGCCCAAGACGACGAGAACCGCGTTGATAATCCACATAAAGACGCCGACGGGCAGGGTCGGGAACAGCGTGGACAGAATGACCGACACGCCCGAGGTGCCGCCAAAAGCAAAGTGATTAGGGGTTTTAAACGCAACGATGGCAAAGGCCGTAAGAATCAGGCCCAGATTGAGCTCGGCGAAAAAGCGCGGGAAGTCCGGCTCCTGACTACGCTTTTGGCCGACACGCTCGCCGCGCTCGATATCGGTGCGATCGACCACGCGCTCCATCGGCACCACGGGAGGACGATGTACCTCCTCGGCAGCTCGCGATGCCGCCTCTGCCGCGGCAGCCTCAATCGCCCATGCCTGGCTTTCTGTTTCGTGCTCGTCAGCCATTACGGCACCCCTCGTTAACAATTTGGAAACAATGCGCCCATTAGGGTAACGCGGAACGCGACGATTGCAACCCCTAGTTAGACGAGCGGTATGCCTACATCGGGGGCATGCAAATAACGGCCGGCCGCACATACATCCGTGCGACCGGCCGTTTGACGTTTTCGCAGATAAAACCTGCCAAAATAAACATCCCTTTTTGGTAGGTTACTCGTGCTGGTTGGTGCGGTGCTCGTACTCCTCGGGGGTGATGACATCCTCGATGCGCAGGTTGACGCCTGCCACCTCAAGGCCGGTCATCGCGGCAAGGCGCTCGGTCACGCGCGCCTTAACGTCGTCGAAAATCGCGGGCGCATAGGCGCCGTACTCGATAATGACGGAGATGTTGACGACCACGCGGTTGTCATCGGTGACCTCGACCGTCACGCCCTTGGTCAGGTTCTCGGCACCAAACTGCTCCTGCACGAAGTGCATGAGGTTACCCTTCATGCCCAGGACGTGCGGCACCTCGCGGGTGGCCATGGCGACAATCTTCTCGATCACGCCGTTGGAATAGGTCAGCGAGTCCTCGGACTCGTCTGTTTCCTCATCATCCTCGTCCGCATCATCGGCGGGCTCGGCCTCGACGAGTGCCTCGTCCTCGAGCGTTACGTCCTCGGCCTCGGAGGTGACGGTCTCGTCTGCCTCGAGCTCGGTATCGGCCACATCGACCTTCGTGTTAAAAGCCATGGTTCCTCCTTATGCCCACCGCACACGCGGCGGTCGAATACATGCTAGCGGCCGCTAAACAGACGACCGAAGAAGTTGACGATCCCGTTCTCGCCGTCACGGATCTGGCCAATCACGGCACCGATCAGTACAAAGAATGCGATGACGAGCGTATCCCACAGGCCGAGCGTGAGCACCAGTACGGCGAGCACAAAACCAGCGACGGCTCCTAGCGTGGTAGTGGGATGACGGACGGCATAGCTCCAGATGGCTGCCCCCGTACCCTTGATGAGACCCATGGCCTCATCAAAATCATTGGCGACCGCGTCATGCGACTCGGTACCCTCCACCTTGGGATCGACGACCTCGCTAGCCGGCGCGGCGCTCTGATCGATAGTCAGGCGCGGAGTGCGGACGGTCTTGTCTTGATTGGTATCACTCACCGGAAACCTCCACGGTCTGGACGGTAGTCTTGGACGGCAAAAAACGAACGCGCGCAGTCGTGCCCGGTGTGCCGAGCATGGTGTCGCAGGCCTCCACGATACGCTGCTGCATCGCAGCTGCAAGGGAGGCCACATCCCGGTCGTCGAGCGCGATGGCGTCGACCTTAAAACGGACACGCGATTCGTCGGAGCCCTGCACGCGCGCCTCGACATGCTCGACCATCACGCGGTCGTCGCGCTCTGCCGCGGTGCGAGCACACGAGGAGAGGGCAGCGAGCGTGACCTCGATATTACGCTCCCCCGCCGGATGCACGCAGGACGGCTCGCGACGAGCAAACACCAGGCGGAAGAAACACACGAGCACGCCGAGCGCCACGACACCGCCGCACGCCGTAACAACGATGCGAGGCAGCGGATCGCGCATCAGCAGCATAAAGCGATAGGTATATGGCCCCCAAAACTGGCAGACCAACGTACCCAGCGCCACAACGGCGGCGACAAGATACACGATCGCCAGGGCTCGTTTGAGCACGCGCATGCGGCGCTCCCTTCAAATCTCGATCCAAGGAATGCAAAACGATTCGCATCATTATAAAAGAGCCGGGTCCGGTGCCTCATTGCACGCGGATCCGGCTCATCTATTCCACGAGGCTTGCATGCTCGTTTCATTATGCCCAGATATGCACGGCTCAATCCGTGCGGGCGCTACTCCTCCTCGAGGGCAGCGATGACCTCGTCGGTCATGTCCATGGTGCTGTAGACGTCCTGGACGTCGTCGAGCTCCTCAAGACGGTCGATGAGGCGCTGAACCTTCTTGGCGTCGGCACCGGAGACCTCGGTCGGGGTAGTCGGGACCATGGTGGTCTCGGAGCCCTTGACCTGGACGCCCTGCTCCTCGAGCGCCTTGGAGACAGCCATGACCTCGTTGGCAGTAGTCCAGACGATCCACTCCTCGCCGGCGTCCTCGTAGTCCTCGCCACCGGCCTCGGCGATGGCCATCATGAACTCATCCTCGTCACCGGCAGCACCGTTGGCGATCATGGTCTCCTTCTTGGCGTTCTCGTCCAGGATCTCCTTGGCGACGACGATCTGGCCCTTGCGCTCAAACTGGAAGGCGACGGAGCCGGAGGTGCCCAGGTTGCCACCAGCGTGGGAAAAGGCGGAACGGACGTCGGCAGCGGTGCGGTTGCGGTTGTCGGTCAGGCAGTCGACGTAGACGGCGACACCGGCGGGACCGTAGCCCTCGTACACGATGTTCTCGTAGACGGCGGCGTCGGCACCCGAACCAAAGGCCTTATCGATAGCGGACTTGATCTTGTCCTTAGGCATGGACTGAGCCTTAGCCTTGGCGACGGCAGCGGCGAGGCTGGCGTTGTTCTCGGGCAGCGGATCGCCACCGAGACGGGCAGCAACGGTGATGTTGCGGCTGAGCTTGGAGAAGAGGGCGGAACGCTTGGCGTCCTGCGCGCCCTTACGATGCTTGGTTGTGGCCCACTTAGAGTGTCCGGACATACGTGTCTCCTATCGGTTTCGACCTAAAGCCCAACGCAGATGCTCGGGCAATATAAACAAACGTCGTTATGATATACCTACCGGCCTGCAAGATAAACCCCAAAATGAAGGCGTCGTGATGATGCAGCCCCTTGGCACAAAGCAGCCTGACCCCAATGCACCAATCTTTGGTTAGGTCCACAGAAGGTCGCTGCGGGTGATCGTGGCACCGATGGCAAAAGGCATGCATGCAATGACTGGGTACAGGTAGCGCATGTAGGTCGATCCGTTACATGGACCGATCAGGCACACGGCGAGCACGCCCAACAGCGGCACCCAGATCGCCAGTGCACGCCATGAATGACGACGCAGCAGGTAGACCACCACGGCGATCATGATCCACACATAGGTGGCCGAGCTCATGGTGAGCGAAATATACGGGATGCGCTGCACCGCCACACGGTACAGGTTGATCAGATGGTCGCACCAGCGCACGGCTTTGCTATCGACCGGATGGAAGTCAAAGTACTTGAGGTTATCGGGCTTAGCCATGATCTCGGCACTGCGTGCCGTGCTGTAGACCCATGCATCACGAGCACTCGGATAGAAGTACCCGTAGTAGTTATTGACGAGTGCCGAGATATAGCACTCGGGGTCCTTTTTGAACATCTGGGCCCACACCTCAAAATAGGCGTCGATGTCCTCCTGCAAAGCATACTCGTTAAAACAGTTTTTGACGGCATCCGACTTGTCAGGGTTGTAGCGACGGCCCAGGTTCTCGTACTTAAGCACGCGATCGATCGCGACGCGCTCTTCGTCGGCCACCAAGCCGTCGCAGGGAGCTTCCTCGATCGTGCCATCGTCTTTGACCTTGGGGTTAACGCCCGAATTAAGGCCGTCGTGCTTTTGGACGAAGCGCGCCGTCTGCTGAAACGGAATCGAGAGGATCTCGCGCTTGGAGCCCGGCGTGATATCGTGCGCCGGCATAAAGACCTTGGTGAAATACATGTTGGAGACAAGGCAGAGCGCAAGCACTGCGAGCACGCCGACCCAGCGGAAGCGTGGCGTGGCGTACGAGGGCGTGACGCCAGACTGTTTGGCCACGCGACGGGCCACATGCGCGTCCCAAGCGCAAAACGCCGCCGCAATCACGCAGGCCGCCAACGGAAAGACCAGGCCGCCATTGCGCAAAAACGTGGAACCCATGGCACCCAGCACGAGCAACAGCCAGTCGTGGCGTGCATAGAGCACAGACGCCTGTTCGCCCGCGCGCTTGGCATTGGCATCGCGACGGGGCAGGCCACATGCCACGAGCTTGACGGTCTGAACGAGCAGCACCAAAAACGCATCGGCAAACAGTACGTCTTTGGTCAGCAGCGCCGCATAGTTGGAGAACATCGGCATAAACGCAAAGAACAGCAAGGTGACGCCACGGACCGGCAGGCTCACGCCCAGCTTGCGCAGCGACGATATGGAATAGGCCATGCAGGCGGCCGTGATGACAAATTGGGCACAGGTGTAGATGGCAAGGCCCGCATTGGCGCTATTGAACAGCGAAAGCCCCAGTTGCACGCACGAGCCGATGATGGCCGTGTGCACCACCGGATGATGGCCGTTGAGCAGCACGTTGGGGTTAAGCAGGCGCAGGTAATCGCTCGTGCCGTTGGGATAGTTGAACCATTGGCGGATCTGCGCGCCCGTATCTCCCATAAAGAGGCCGGGCAGCGAGGCGATAAGCGTGGGCGCCCAGGCAATCATGAGCACAAGAAACGGCCCGACAAAGGGATGGACCGAGAGCACGGCGTGGGCAGCACGCCACACGCGGCCAAAGTGGGTCTCCGAAAACGGAATGCGGCGGGAGCTCAACCAATCCAAAAACTCAAAAGCCAGATAGAAGGCCACAATCGCCAGAAGCATCCAGCCCGCGCCGCCAATCCAGGCGCAGATAACGCGTGCCTTGTCGCCCAGCACAATCTCTGCCGAATCGGCAAGGTCGTAGCTACGGCCGAACACCATGCAAACGGCAAAGAACAGCGATGGCAGCACGACCGACGGGCGCCAAGCGTCACCGCGGCCAAAGAACACATAGCGAAACGGCAGCGTGAGCAAGCAGGCAAGCGCGAGCAGCATCACTGCGTCGGTATGGCCGGCAAACGAGAGAAGTACCTCGTAGCACACGTAGAGCGTGCCCGTCGCCTTGGGGTCGATCGCCAGGACCGCGTTGCTCGACACCGGGGCGGGATCGATGGAAAACGCCGTGGTCGCCAGCAGGGCGAGCAAAAATGCGATGAGCGTCTGTTTGGCGGGATAGCGCTTAAACCAAACGATGCGGGCGGCGTCGCGCGCAGCCGTTGCGGAGAGGTCGGAATCCTTCACAGTCCGAATAGCCTTTCTAGAAACCTGCCAAAAAGGGACAGGTTTATTTTGGCAGGTTTTATCTGGGGAAACGTTACGGTTCTGTCATCGTTGCCCGGCAAAACCACCACAAAGGTGCCTGTCCCCCTTGTGGTGGTATGTGGCGGCTAGGCGTCGAGGTAGACGCGCTGGGGACGGTTGCGGCGGAGGGCAAAGATGACGAGCGCCAGGCCCGCAATCACGAGTGGCAGACTCAACAGCTGACCCATGGTGATGACGCCGCCCAGCAGATAGCCCAGCTGGGCATCGGGCACGCGCACAAACTCAATGAGGAAGCGGACGATGCCGTAACCCATCACAAACACGCCCATAAACGTACCCTGGGGCAGCAGCGGCTTTTTGCGGCTGAGCACCTGCAAAATACAGAAGAGTACGACGCCCTCAAGAAACGCCTCGTAGAGCTGGGAGGGATGGCGCGGCATATCGCCCGCAGTGCCGCCAAAGCCCACGCCCCAGGGCAGATCGGTCGGCTTACCCCACAGCTCGCCGTTGACGAAATTGGCGCAACGTCCCAGGCACAGCGCCAGCGGAGCACCGATCACAGCAAGGTCGGCGATGGTCCAGGCGTCGAGCTTATACATGCGGCATACAATGATGCCGCCCAAGATGCCGCCCACCAGGCCACCGTGGAAGCTCATGCCGCCCTCGTTGGTGGCAAAGATCTCGAGCGGGTGGGCCAAATAGTAGCCATCACCGTAAAAGACGACGTAAAACAGGCGCGCGCCGATAATAAGGCCAAAGACCGCACCGACCACGACGCTCGTCAGGTCATCGATCGTGATGTCGAAGCCCCAACGACGCTGCGTGCGGTACATAACGACCGCCGTGAGCAGGGCGCCGACCACATAGGCCAGACCGTACCAGTAGATCGTGATGGGGCCCGCCGAGATCGCAACGGGGTCAAGCATATGGTAGAGGTCGTTGAGCATATCGATCCCCCTGCTCCCTACATACAAATGCGGCCGCGGGCCTTGCGCTCGCAGCCGCATATTTGGACGTAACGTCTATGCGGAGCGTACCGTCCGCAGCTTTCGCATCTTAGAACGGCGCGTACTCGTCGTACAGGTCCTCGGCCTCGCCGGAAGCATTGACCTGCTCGACGCGGGTAACGCCGGGCACGTGCTCCTTCAGGATGCGCTCGATACCCATGGAAAGGGTCAGCGAGCTCATGGGACAGCCGGCGCAAGCGCCCTGCAGTTCCAGCTTAACGACGCCCTCGTCGTCGACGCCCACATACTCCATATCGCCGCCGTCGGCCTGCAGGTTGGGGCGAATCTCTTCAAGAACCTTCTTAAGCAGCTCTTCGTTAACAGCCACAGGGGCTCCTTTCTCACAATAACGCGGGCACGCCCGCGGACAGAAGCTATGTTACTACAGCCATGTACCCGCTCACGAGCCGTCCATGCGCGCAGACGCGACTTTCACGAGTAGTCAATTTGGGACGGGGCTCTTTGAGCTGCGTTCGTCGCCAGATAGCGACAACGCATATTACTGCTGAGCTTGTCCCCCGGTACCAATCTGGACATCGACGATGACCTGGCGGTAGCTGATGCCGCAGGAGTCGAGAATGCGGCGGCTGATACGGCCGTCATCGGTGTCGGCATACTTATTGTCCAGGTAGACGACCTCGCCCACACCCACCTGTGCCAGGATCTTGGCGCAGTCGTGGCACGGGAACAGCGTGACGTAGACCGTGGAACCCTCAAGGTCTTTGAGCGAGCCGCGATAGTTGAGCACGGCGTTGGCCTCGGCATGGACTACGTAGTTATGCTTGTCCTGCAGCGGGTCATCGCTCGTGCCCCACGGGAAAAAGTCGTCGTTGAGCGCCGAGGGCGTACCGTTGTAGCCCACCGAAAGGATGCGGTGGTTGGTGCTGGCGATGCACGCGCCCACCTGCGTGTTGGGGTCCTTACTGCGGCGCTGCGCGGCGATGGCCACGCTCATAAAGAACTCATCCCAGCTAATAACGTCGCGGCGCTTGCCCGACGCGGTTTGATGAAGATCGTCCGACATGGCAGACACCTCCGAAATCGCAATAGTTTGACCCATTGTAGCAGGTGGAAGGTGGAGACGTTTTTGTCCCATTGCCCCCATCGCTACGCGCGGCGGGGCTTTTGGTTGATGTGGTAGAGCTCGGCGAGGCCCCGCAGCGTCAGCGCATCGTCGACCGTCAGGCTATGGCCGACCAGCGCCGCAAGCGCCTCGGCATCGTCGCCGGTAATGACGATGGGCACATCGCCCTCCCCCGCGGCCTTGGTCGCACGCATCTCGGCGAGCACCATGTCGAGCATGCCGTCGATGCGTGCCACCTCGCCCAGAACCACGCCCGAGCGCATGGCCTCACGCGTGTTACGGCCGATGACGTGTGTCGGCGCCGAGGGCTCAACTTGAGGCAGGCGCGCCGCAGCGGCCGAGAGCGAACGGGCGCCGAGCGCCAGCCCCGGCGCGATAACGCCGCCGACAAAGGTGCCGTGTGCGTCGATGACCTCGATATTGGTCGTCGTGCCCAGGTCGATCACAATGCACGGCGAGCCGTAGACGGCGCGGGCAGCCACGGCGTCGGCGATGCGGTCGGGACCGATCTCGGCCGGGTCATCGTAGTGCACGGGCATGCCGGTCTTAAGTCCCGGCCCCACCGTGAGCACGCGCCCCGTGCAGATACGGGAAAGTGCCGCCTTCCACGGGCGCTCGAGCGCCGGCACCACGCAACTCAGCACTGCGGCTGCGGGAACGAGCGCGCCCGGCATGCCTGCATCGGCTGCCAGTGCGCCCATAACCTGCACAAGTCGCATGCGCGCTTCGTCGGCCGTGATGCTCGACGGCGTCGTGATCTCGCACGTCGCAAGCGGGCATTCCTGTGCCGCGGCCGAATCCTCGGCAAACAGGCCAAAGCGAATGAACGTGTTGCCCACGTCGACCGTCAATATGTATGCGCACCCATTAAGCATCGTCGGCGCTCCTTTCGTCTGCCCAGCAGTATATCGCCTACCTAAACCAGTCATCCCAAAATGACTAGCTTGCGGCTATACTGGTGCGCGGTCGTTTGCGAGCTCACGCGGCGGCCCTTGGTAACCCGACTTCCCGCGCCGTATCCGTAACGGCGCTCCCGGGGGAAGCGGATATACGCAAAGGAGTTTTATATGAGCAATCCCTCGAACCGCGCTTCGATGCGCGGGCAACTCACGCTGCGCGGCGTCGTCATCGGCGTCCTTGGCTGCGTGATCATCACGGCAAGCTCGGCCTACACCGCCCTCAAGATGGGCGCCCTCCCCTGGCCGATCATTTTCGCTGCCGTCATTTCGCTGTTCTTCCTGAAGCTCATGGGCAACGCCAGCCTCAACGAGGCCAACGTCACCCACACCATCATGTCCGCAGGCGCCATGGTCGCTGGCGGTCTGGCGTTTACCATCCCGGGCGCCTGGATGCTGGGCTATGCCGACCAGATCAGTTGGCTCGACATGTTTATCGTGGCACTCGCCGGCACTATCCTAGGCCTGCTGGCCACGGCACTCATCCACCGTCACTTTATCGTGGACGCCGCGCTTGAGTTCCCCACCGGCAACGCCGCAGCTCAGACCCTGCGCGCGACCGAGGCCGGCGGCAAGACCGGCAAGCAGCTCTTTGGCTCCATGGCCATCGCCGGCATCTACAGCGTGCTGCGCGACGCTCTGGGCATTGTGCCCAGCATGCTGTGCACGCTCAATATCCCCGGCGTGACCTTTGCCATCTACAACTCGCCCATGTTGCTGTCCATCGGCTTTTTGGTGGGCTTCGCCCCCGTCGCGTTCTGGTTTGCCGGCGCGCTGCTGGGCAATTTTGGCATCATCGTCGGCGGCACCGCTGCCGGTCTGTTTGACGTTATGACCGCACAGGGCATCGTCAAGTCCCTGGGTATGGGCCTCATGATGGGCTTTGGCGTCGCCGTCGTCCTCAAGGACATCCTTCCGCAGGTCGCCGGTATCGTCCGCGGCCTCGCCGCCGACAGCTCCACCGACACCGACGAGCAGTCGCTCATCTCGGGCTCCCTTAAACTCGACGCCGGTATCATCGGCCTGGGCGCTGCCGCCATCGCCGTGATCATCGCCATCGTGCTCGACCTTGGCCCCGTTCCGGCCGTCATCGTCACGCTGTTCACCTTTGTCACCACCATCATGAGCGCGCAGAGCTGCGGCCAGACGGGCATCGACCCCATGGAGATCTTCGGCCTCATCGTCATGCTCATCGTTGCCGCCTTCGCGCAGCTCGCTCAGGTCAAGCTGTTCTTTATCGCCGGCATCGTGGCCGTGGCGTGCGGCCTTGCGGGCGACGTCATGAACGACTTTAAGGCCGGCGCCGTGCTGGGCACCAACCCGCGCGCGCAGTGGGTCGGCCAGGCCATTGGCGGCATCGTGGGCGCCCTGGTCGCCGCCGCCGTCATGGTCGCGCTCGTCACCGCCTATGGTCCGGACGCCTTTGGCCCCGACAAGAGTTTTGTGGCCGCACAGGCAAGCGTGGTCGCCACCATGGTCTCGGGCATCCCGAGCGTGCCGTGGTTTGCGGGCGGCTTTATCGCCGGCATCGTCATGTACTGGCTCGGCATTCCGGCCATGATGATCGGCCTGGGCGTGTACCTGCCGTTCTACATGTCGCTCACGGCCTTCCTGGGCTCCTGCGTCAAGCTCGCCTACGACAAGTGGGCAGCCCACCGCGATGCCAACGCCGGTCTTTCGGACGAGGAGAAGACCGCCAAGGATGCCGCCTTCCAGGAGCAGGGCCTGGTTGTCGCCAGCGGCCTGCTCGGTGGCGAGTCCATCGTCGGCGTTATCCTGGCGTTTGTCTCTGTTGGCCTGAGCCTGCTGGGCTAAACCAAACAACAACGCACCCGTGCAGAGCGCGGGGTCGGAGACCATCCGGCCCCGCGCTTTTTGTATCTGCCGAAACCCTCGGCAGTACTTGTATGTGGCGTGTCTTCCTTTGCCTGCTCGCCTAAGTTCCATGTCAAGATGACCGCCCCGCCCGTCACGGTGTAGAGTACATGCTGCGAACGCACCCGCGTTCCTACGGCAATACGAGGTGGACATGGAACTCGATAAACAACAGCTCAAGCGACTGCGCGAGCGCCATCATCGGCGCCATGGCATCCGCCCCGCCCACAGCGAGGCCATGGAGAACGCAAGCCGCTTTCTAAAGCGGGCATTCAACATTCGCGAGGGACGCGCGCCCTATCACGTGATTCGCAAGCGCTTTGTAAACGGGGCGCGCCTGACTGGCTCACACTTATGCATCTTGATCATTGCCATGTTGATCGCGAGCATCGGCCTCGATATCGACTCGGATATCGCCATTGTAGGCGCCATGCTCATCTGCCCGCTCATGGGCTCGGTCCTTGCCATGGCATACGGCATCGCCACGCTCGACCGCGAGATCACCCTTGAGGCCGTCGCCGGCCTCGCGCTGCAGATGGTCTTTTGCCTGGTCACGTCCACGTTGTACTTTAAGCTCTCGCCCCTTGGCACCACCACGGCCGCCATCATCGACAATTCGACACCGACTGTGTGGGACCTTGCCGTCGCGCTCGCGGGCGGCTTTGCGGGTGGCCTGGGCAACTCGCGCGACCAGGAACCCGCCACGCTCATCGCCGGGGTGGCTGTGGCGACCGCGCTCATGCCGCCCCTGTGCGCGGCGGGCTATGGCATCGCCATCGCAAGCGGGTCACTGTTTCTCTCGGCGCTTTACGAGTTTGGCATCAACGTGGTCTTTATCGCACTCGCGGCCGAAGCCGTTCTGCTTCTTTTGCGCGTGCCGCTCAAGCGCGACCTCAACGGCGACGGTATTGTGACTGCCGAGGAAAATGCCGAGGTCGACGAGCTATCGCGCAAGGTGCGCCGCCGCATCATCGTGGGCACGGTAATCTTTGCCATCCCCTGCATCGTTATGACGGCGGGTTCCATTGGCTCGGCGCAGGCCGGCGTGCAGGACGGCTACGGCGTCACCGAAACCACGCGCGAGCTTGCGGCGGTGCTGCCAGGCTTTAAGGACTACACCGTCGCCGTCGAGACCTCGGCCACCGAAGGCGACGAGGAGGGCATCGTCGAGCGCGAGGTTGTCGCCCATGTGACGACAAGCGAGGCGCTCGGGGCACGCGACCGCCACGTCGCCCGCAAGCTCATCGACCTCAATGTGCCCGAGCTCGATCGCGTGGAATTTGACGTGAAGTGATGCAGAGCGCGGCCCTACAGGTCGTACTTGTACACGCGATAGATGTACTTCTCGGCTTCCATCTCGTAGGTGGCGATGGGTAGACCGTAGCGGTCGTACTCGGTAAAGGTCTTGGCCTGGCCCGATGCCACGAGCATGCTATTTGAATCGCCAACGTGCTGCGCACTGCTCACATAGCCCGAAAACGGCACGGCGATCTGGTCTTCGAGCTCGTAGGTGCGCGCCGTCTCGTCCACCGTAAAGATGCGCCCAAACGAATGCGTGCCCTTGTTGTAGTCGGTCACCACCGCGGCGCCCAGCTGGCCCCAGTCGAACTTGGGATAGCTTTCGGCCGCACCAAAGTTGTTGTCGTACAGCAGCACCTGGTAGCGACTGGTCGTTGCCGTATCGGAACTCGGCAGATACGTCACGCTGTGCTGGCCCGCGTTGAGCGAAAAATCGCCCTGGGCCTGCAGTAACTTGTCCTCAAAGCCCGAGCCGGCCCATTGCCACTCCTTTCTATTTCTGGGTCCATCTTCTCACTGCTGGCGACCAAAAATGATCCGTTTTCCTCCGTCCCCGAGGAATCATTGTTAGTACTTGAAGAAGCCCTCGCCCGAACTTTCGCCCAGCTTACCTTCGTCGAGCATCTGCTTGAGGACGGATGCCATGGCCTTAAAGTTGTAGGGCATCATCATCTTTTTGAGCAACGGGCTCACCAGGCCCGGCACCTTCTGGTACTGCATAACGATGTTGTAAGCCGTCTGGATACCAACCGTATCGAATACGCGGAACGGACCTTTGGGTGCGCCGGTGCCACGCGTCCATGCGAGGTCGATGCTCTTGGGATCGCTCACGCCCGAGACATACAGGTCGAGGCCCGAAAGCAGCCATGGCACCAGCATGGAATTGAGCAGGTAGCCGTTCTTTTCCTTGTTGACGGGCAGGGCAAGCATGCGAATGTCGTTAGCGAAGTCGACGAGCTCGTCGAAGTAGCGCTTGTCGGTTTGGTCCTGCGCCATGACCTCGGTCATGTTGTTCTTCCAGATGGAGTTGGCAAAGTGCAGCGACAGGTACTTCTCGGGGCGGCCGGTGTACTTGGCAAAGGTGCTCGGCAGCAGCGTAGAGGAGTTCGTTACGACGACGGTCTTTTGCGGGAGAACCGGGGCAAGCTTCTTGTAGAAGTCGATCTTTGCCTGGGTGTCCTCGGCCATGGACTCGATGACCAGGTCGGCGTCGGCCACTGCCTTGGCAAGATCGAGCTCCAGCTTGAGCGTGGAGTAGGCACGCTCGACGGCGGCGAGTGCCGCCTCCTTGTCGAAGGGCTTGCCGCTATCGGCGATACCGGCGCACCACTCGCCCGTACCGTCCGCCATGCCCTCGATAGCAGCGATGTACTCCTCGCGCACATGATCGATCTTGGGCTGGGTACGGCCGATGCTGCCCTCGCTGCGCAGCCAAATCGTTACATCAAAGCCGCAGTAGGCTGCCTGAAAGGCAATCTGGCTTCCCAGCACGCCGCCGCCGGCAACGCAAACGGTCTTGTAGCTCATAAGAACAGTCCTCTCTTACGTAATTCCATAGATGTGTATTTATTCAACCGTAAGGAGGACGCGCGCTGGGGGTGGGTTCTATAAACGGACGGTAATTTGCGGCGAACGGCTACACCTGTTCATTAACTCTCGATTTTGAGGGCATTTTTTGGCGCTGCTGAACCGCTGTTTTCGGAAGTGCGGGGAAAAATCGGGTTTCGCCGACCAGACCGGCTTTTTTTACAACAAAACCGCAGGTCGCGAGAGTCTAAAAAGGCGGTGTGCTCAGGAGGTTCGCGTTTTTCCCCGCACTTCCGAAATTCGAGTGCACAGAAGGCTGCAACAAAACGATTTACGCAACATATGTCCAAGCAAAAACGGGTGGTAGCCGGTACGGCCACCACCCGTTTGTCTCATATCCAGCCCATAGCAGGCCAGTTACTTCTTAATGCCGCGTCCCAGGCGCTCAGCGACCGACGCCACGGCACTCTCGTCGACCGAGCCGCAGCTCACGCAGCCATCGTGGGCACGCATCTGGCCGGTGACCTCGTCCATCGCGAGCGGCGCCACCTTCTCGAGCTTAAAGCCCTTACCGGCGCGCATGTTTTCCTTGGCCACGCTGATCATGAGCTTAATGCGGTTGAGCTGGTTGACCTCGGACGCGCCGGGGTCGTAGTCCACTGCGACGATGTTGCTCTCGGGGTGCTGACGGCGCAGTTCCTTGATCACGGCCTTACCCACCACGTGGTTGGGCAGGCACGCGAAGGGCTGCGTGCAGATAATGTTGGGTGCACCATGGTCAATCAGGTCGAGCATCTCGGCCGTGAGCAGCCAGCCTTCGCCCATGTTGTTGCACACCGAGAGCACCGTGCGAGCCTTGTCGGCCATAGTGTCGATGCGCTCGGGCGCCTCAAAGCGGCTGGACTTTTCGAGCATCTCCTCCACCGGCGTACGCATCCAGTCCACCAGCTTGATGAGCGCCTGCATACCAGCGCGCGTGGTAGCAGAGCTTCCCAGCTCGTCCTTCTGTAGCTCGGCGTTGCTCATGGAGTACAGGAAGAAGTCGAGCAGACCCGGCACCACAGCCTCGCAGCCCTCGCGCTCAATGACATCGACCACGTGGTTGTTGGCCGTGGGATGGAACTTGACCAGGATCTCGCCAACCACGCCCACGCGCGGCTTGGTACCCTCGCCCACAAGCGGCATGGTGTCGAACGCGCGGATGGCCTCGCGGCACAACTTGGTGTAGTTGTGCCTGTTGAACTTAGGCGCCAGCTTGCGGGCGCGCGCCATGTACTCCTCGTAGAGTGCGTTGGCGGCACCGGGCGTGGCCTCGTACGGGCGGCAACGATAGAGCATCTGCATCATGACGTCACCAAAGAGCACTGCGTAGACTGCCTGCTTAAGCAGTGCCGGCGTAATCTTAAAGCCGGGGTTGTCCTCACCGAGCGCCACGGCCGAAAGCGAGATCACCGGGATCTCGGGGTGGCCGCTCTCGCGCAGGGCCTTGCGGATGAGTGCGATGTAGTTGGTGGCACGGCAGCCGCCGCCGGTCTGGCTGATAACCACGGCCGTCTTGGACAGGTCGTACCGACCGCTCTCGATGGCCTCCATAATCTGGCCCGTCACCAGGATCGACGGATAGCAAATGTCATTGTTCACGTAGCGCAGGCCAGCCTCGACGGCATCGTGGTCGGTCGAGGGCAGCAGCTCCAAGTTGTAGCCGGCACCGCGGAACACCTCTTTGACCAGGTCAAAGTGAATCGGCGCCATCTGCGGGCACAGGATGGTGTAGCCCTCTTCCTTCATCTTCTCGGTGTAGACCGCACGCGGGAACTCGGTGGACGCGCCCTCGCGCTGGCGGAAGCGCTCCTGGACCTCGGGCGTCGCCTTCTGCGTGAACGTCGCGGGCGCGTTGGGCACATGCTCGGCAGCCACCTGGGCGCGCGCGTCGGCTGCCGCGGCGGAGCCTTC
>URYW01000003.1 GCA_900552145.1 uncultured Collinsella sp.
ATTGCCTGCGACGACGACGTCGCTTTTCTAGATAGACTGCACCGGATGATCGACCGTTGGTCGACCGAGACGGGCACGGCGGTCGATGTTGCGCTCGTCACGCGCGGCGAGGACCTGCTGGCCCGCCATGCCGCATCGCGCGCCGACATCATTCTGCTCGACATGATCATGCCGCTCGTCAACGGCATGGACACCGCGCGCGAATTGCGCCAGGCCGATACCGCCGTGCGCCTGGTGTTTCTCACCTCGTCGCCCGAGTTCGCACTGGAGTCCTACGAGGTCCGTGCCTTCGACTATCTGCTCAAGCCCGTGACTTACGAACGCCTGGCACAGCTACTCGACGAGCTTTCGAGCATGCGCCCGGCGGCAACCGACGAGCTCGTGATCAAAACTTCCTTTGGCTACCACGCCCTGCGCCTGTCCGACATCGAATATGCCGAGGCGCGCAACAAGCACGTGGTCTTCCACCTGCGCGACGGACGCGATATCGAGGCACTCGAGTCGTTCCGCAGCGTCGAGGACCGCTTGGAGCAAAACGCAGTCTTCTTTAAATGCCACCGCAGCTACCAGGTCAACCTGCGCAATATCGATCACTTTGACCGCACGGACATCGTCATGCGCTCCGGCGCGTGCATCCCGCTTTCGCGCAGCTGCAAGCAGGGATTCCAAGACGCTACTTTGCGGTTCGCTTTGAGGGTGGGAGACACTGATGGTCTCCTCGGTCGAAATGATCCTTTGGGCAATCCACCACGCCACGACGTTGCTCTTTGGCGTCTTTGCCTCGGCGGCGCTGTGCGGTATCGAGATCAACCGGCGTCATGCGCTTGAACTGGTGCTGGTCGGTGCCGTAACCGGATGCGCATTTGGCCTCGCCAATGCCGTCGGCGGCGAGCTTTTCGCCCGCCAGATATATCCGCTCGTCGTGCATCTGCCGCTCGTCATCTATTTGTGCGCGCGCTACCGCCTGAGCCCGCTGCTTGCCGTGCTCGGCATTACGAGTGCCTATCTGAGCTGCCAGTTCAGCAATTGGATGGGCATCGCCGCATTTGCCGCAACCGATTCTCAGATCGCGTACTATCTGGCGCGCATCGCGACCACACTCGCCGTCTTTGCCGTCCTGCTGCATTGGGCCGGCGACATCGGTCCGCGCTTGGCGATTAAAAGCACCACCGAGCTGGGCATCCTTTTAATCCTGCCGCTCGTCTATTACGTCTTTGACTATGCCACCAACGTCTACACCACGCTGTTCCACTCGGGCTCGGTGGTGACGGTTGAGTTTTTGGCCTTTGCGCTCTGCGCGTTCTACCTTATGTTCCTCGCCGTCTACCTGCGTGAATACGAAGAAAAGGAAACCGCCGAGAGAGAGCGCTGGATGCTCGAAACCCGCGACAGCGTCGCCATCAAAGAGCTCGAGGCTTGGCGTCAATCTGGGCGCGAGCTGTCGATTCTTCGCCACGACATGCGCCACTTCCTACGCGGCCTGGCCGCTTTAATTGAAGAGGGCCACACCGACGAGGCGCTCGATCGCATCGACGAACTCTGCGAAGCCGGCGACCGCACCGCCGTACGCCGCTTCTGCGCCAACGAGACCGTAAACATCGCGCTTTCGTCATTTAACTCGGATATCAATAGAAACGGCATTACCGCCAACCTGCACGCCGCCGTACCCGAAACCATCCACGTAGGTGACGCCGACCTGTTTAGCGTGCTCTCAAATGCCTTGGAAAACGCTATCACCGCCGCAAGCACCGCACCCCAAGGAAAGCGATTCGTCGACTTTGACCTGCGATTAGAGGACGGCCAGCTGCTGCTGTTAGTTTCCAACACGTTTGACCGCGCGCCGCGCATGGTCGACGGCATGCCCGTGACCCGGCATGCGGGCCACGGCTTTGGCACCAAGAGCATCAAACTTGCCGTGGAGCGCATGAACGGCAACTGCCAGTTCCGCATTAACGGCGATCGGTTTGAGCTGCGCGCCGTGATGTAGGGACGCGATAAGTCGGCGCCGCGCTCGACCCGTCAGGGCCGCCTTACCGGCTCCGGCCCGCTACAGCGGCGCGGCTGCCGGGGTCAGCTGCTTGATGTATGCCCACATGCGCTGCTTGGCGGCCCTGTCGGTGAGTGCCGCCTCAAAGCCGTCGAGCGCGAGCACGCGGCGACCCTGCACATGGGCGACCAGGCCGGGCTTGAGCATGGCGGTGTCGAAGTCATCAATCGCCACGAGCATATCGGCGTAGGTCTCGCGCATGGCGTCAGCCGCGTTGTTGTCGAGCAGTAGCACTGCCTCGGGGTCCAAAGCCTCAAGCGCCTCGCGGAACAGCTCGCACGGCAGAGTCTCGCCCACCGCGACCGCTCCGTCACCCACGCCGGCGACGCTTGCCAGCACGCAAAAATCCTCGGGCGCGTAGCCGATGGCCCCAAGCGCCTTGCGCAACGCCGCGCCATCCGGGCCGGCGGCAAGCTCGCCACCCGAACGCTCGGCCTCGTCCAAATCGCCTTTGACCAGCACGATCGGCGAGCACGCGTTGCCCGCGATACGCACGCCACGGACCGCAAGCGATGTGAGCTCCTGCTCGGCCGCCTGGGCGATGGCTTCTTTTTTCTGGCTTTGTGACGTGGACATGCGCTCTCCAATCGTTTGCGTGCCCACCATTATATAAAAGAGCCGCCCGCGAGTGGTTGCTTTGCGGGCGGCTGGGTATAAGCACGGTCGTACTGAGTTTTACGCGGCCGAGCCGCGTCGCATTATGGAGGTCACCATGGCTGACATTAATCAGATTACCCCCGAGAACTTCGATTCCATCGTTAACGACAGCCTGCCCGTGCTGGTCGATTTTTGGGCACCGTGGTGCGGGCCCTGTCGATCCCTCTCGCCCATCGTTGACGAGGTTGCCGATGAGCTGGCGGGCAAGCTTGCCGTTGCCAAATGCAACGTCGACGACAACCAGGACCTGGCCATGAAGTATGGCGTCATGAGCATCCCCACGCTGATTGTATTTAAGAACGGCGAGGAGATTGACCGCTCGGTTGGCGCTCTACCCAAGGCGAGGCTGCAGGCGCTGCTGGAGAAGCATCTGTAATACGCTTGTTACATGTTGCCGTCTGCCTGCCGTCCATGAGCGCTTTTGCACCGCTCGCCGGACTTCTGGATGCACCGAGTGCAACCACGGATAGTATGGTAGTCACAAACAGCCCCCAGTGAACGGGTGCGGGTCGCACAGACTCGTACCCGTTTTCTTATGCAACTGCGCGCAGAGCGGGCGTAGTAAAATCTGAACCACTGAACTGCCCCATACAAAAGGAGATTTCCCATGCATGATGTTGGAATGAACATGAGCCAGCTTGCCATGAGCGTCAAGCAGGTCGACGACACCATCGAGCTCGCTCACGAGTGGAGCCATCAGCTGCTGCATGCGACCGAGAATTTTGACATGGAGCGCATCGGCGCCAAGCTCGAGGCCGCCATGGCCGCGCTGCACGAGGCCCACGACGCACTCGAGGGCTACGAGGAAGCCATCGAGGCCGACCACAACTCCGTCGGCTCCGTGAAGCTGGTGTAAGGTGGCCGAACACGAGCACGGCTGCGGGTACGAGCACGAGCATCCGCACGGGGCGGACGGTGACGCGGGCTGCCACTGTAGTGGCTCCGGCTCCGAGCTGGTCCGTTTTTCGGTTACCGCACCCGACGACCTGCTGCGCCGTTTTGACGAGCAGATCGCACGCCGCGGCGACGTGGCCAACCGATCCGAGGCCGTGCGCGACCTGATTCGCGCCTCGATCGCCAAAGAGCAGATGCGCACGCCCGATGAGCACGTTATCGGGTCGCTCACTATGATCTACGACCATCACACCGGCGATCTGACGCGCCGCCTGGACGAGGTACAGCACGACTACACCAACGAGATCGTATCGACCATGCACGTGCATCTGGATCACCACAACTGCTTGGAGATTCTGGCGCTCAAGGGTCGCGGCGAGCGCGTCTACGAACTAGCCGACCGCCTGCTGGGCCTGCGCGGCGTTAAGCACGGCGAGCTCACGTGCGCCGCCACCAAGCAGAGCCTGGGGCTGTAGCGGAATTTCCCGCAGCGCACCTGCCAAAAAGGGACAGGTTTGTTTTGGCAGGTTTAGAAGTTTTACCTACCAAAACAAACCTGTCCTTTTTTTGGTCGGTTTTGATGAGGGGTGTCGCATGCGGCATGTGCATATTCATGTGACGGGCATTGTGCAGGGCGTTGGCATGCGACCGTTTGTGTATCGCGAGGCCATGGCGCATGGCATTTGCGGATGGGTGCTCAATGCGGGCGACGGCGTGCATATCGAGGCGCACGCTTGTGCCGAGGCGGTTGACGGATTTGTCGCTGCGCTTTCTGAGCATGCGCCCGCGGCGGCTCGCGTTGAGCGAGTCGATATTGCGGATTTGGAGCCTGGCGGTTGGAGCACTACCGATGAGCAGGGCTTTCACATTGTGGCGTCGCAGGACCAGACCGCGCACACCACACTTGTCTCGCCCGATATCGCCACCTGTGACGATTGCCTGCGCGAGTTGTTCGATCCCGCCGACCGACGCTATCACTACCCCTTTATCAACTGCACTAACTGCGGACCGCGCTTTACCATCATCCGCTCGCTGCCTTACGATCGAGCGGCTACCTCGATGGACCGTTTTCCCATGTGCCCCGAGTGTGCCGCGGAGTATGCCAATCCGCTCGACCGGCGTTTTCACGCGCAGCCCGATGCCTGCTTTGATTGCGGGCCGCATATTACGTGGCGTGAGGCTGTGAACGGCGATGCGTGCGGGAATTCGTCCGCAACACCGGCCGTCGGCACCACACGCGAGGCCAGCGACGCCATCATCGAGCGCTGTGTTGAGCTGCTGGCCAGCGGTGGCGTCGTCGCCATCAAGGGCCTGGGCGGATTCCATCTAGCCTGTGATGCTGCCAACGAGCAGGCGGTGGCCGAGTTGCGCCATCGCAAACGCCGCAGTAACAAACCACTTGCCGTCATGGTGCGCAGTCTTGCCGATGCCGGGCGCCTGTGCCATATCGACGACGCTGAGCGCGAGCTTCTCGCCGGCAGTATCCGTCCCATTGTGCTGCTGCGCCGGCGCACTGTCGGCGAGGGCAACGGCGATTCTCCCGACGCCCTCGTACTCGCACCGTCCGTCGCGCACGACCTGCCCGAGCTTGGCGTTATGCTCCCCTACACCCCGCTTCAGCATCTTCTGCTTGCAGCTGCCGCGTCGCACGGTATGCACGCGCTCGTCATGACCAGCGGCAACCTGAGCGAAGAGCCCATCGAGACCGATGACGATCTTGCCTGGGAACGCCTCGTTGCCGCCGGCATTGCCGACGCGCTGCTCGGCAACGATCGAGCGATTCTCTCGCGCTATGACGATTCCGTGGTGCGCGTGGTTGACGGCGCCGTTATGCCCGTGCGCCGCGCTCGCGGATATGCACCCCAGCCGCTGCCGTTGCCGGCGCTCGACCGCGCTCCGTCCTGCGTGCTCGCCTGCGGGCCACAACAAAAGGCCACGATTGCGCTCACGCGTGAAGGGACGAACGGCGAGGCAACCTGTTTTGTGTCGCAGCATATCGGCGATGTTGAAAACGGCGGGACCTTCGATGCCTGGAACGCTGCGCGCACGCGCTTGGAAGATCTCTTTGATTTGGCGCCCGCCGCCTTGGCCTGCGATTTACACCCCAGCTATCTATCGGGCCAGTGGGCGCGCGAGCAGGCGCGAAAATGTAATCTGCCGCTCGTCGAGATGCAGCACCATCATGCGCATATCGCGAGCGTAATGGCCGAGGCCATCGCCGCGGGCCAGCTTACAGCCGACGCGCGTGTCCTTGGCATCGCCTTTGACGGCACCGGCGCCGGCACCGATGGGACCATTTGGGGCGGCGAGTTTCTTGTTGCCAGCCTTGGCGGCTTTGAGCGCGCCGCGCATTTGCGCACCTGGGCGCTCCCCGGCGGGGCAGCCTCCGTGCGCGACGCCCGCCGCAACGCCTTTGCCCTGCTCAGTGAGCTCGGCCTGCTCGAGCACCCAGGTGCCGCGCGGCTTTTGGACAGCCTCGACGAGCAAACGCGCAGCGTGACAACCACCATGATCGAGCGCGGCATCAACAGCCCGCGTACCAGCAGCATGGGGCGTCTCTTTGATGCCGCGGCAGCAATTCTGGGCATCTGCGACAAGGCAACCTACGAGGGCGAACCCGCCATCGAGCTTGAGGCTGCCGCCTGGCGCGCGCTCGACAACGAAATCGCCCGTTTTCCCGACGACAACGCCGGCCATTTCGCATCTGGCCCATCGTGGCTGGACGGCCCCGATGTTCTGGACCAGAAAGCATTCTTTGAGGCACTTTTGGAGGGAATTGAAGCCGGAGCGCCCGCCAACAGGCTCGCACTCGACTTCCATGTCGCCATCGCGCGCTCCTCGGCGCGCATCGCCAGCGATATCTGCGTGCGCGAGGGCATCGACACCGTCGCGCTCTCGGGCGGCGTGTTCATGAACCAACTTTTGCTTCAGCTCCTCACCCGCGAGCTTAAAAACGCAGGCCTTACGGTCTTGGTTCCCCAAACCGTGCCCGTTAACGACGGCTGCATCGCCTACGGTCAGGCGGCAGTCGCACGCACTCGCCTCGCACAGGTCGCACCGCAATAGGCTGTTTGGCCAACCCGCAAGCCGCCGTCTCACAGGTGTAGCGCGTTTGCCCGCAGCCCCCGCGAGCGCTACCATCAAACGATGGATTATCCAGCGCCCATCCAGCGCAAAGCGTATAAAAGAGGAACATTATGTGCCTTGCCGTTCCCGGTAAAGTAGTCAAACGCGACGATGACCTCAAGGCCACCGTCGACATGATGGGCATCGAGCGCCCTGTTTCGCTGAGACTCGTGCCGACGGCGCAGGTAGGCGACTATGTTCTCGTGCACGCCGGCTTTGGCATCCAGATTGTCGATAAGCAGGAAGCACGGGAAACGCTCGAGCTTGTTAATGCCATGTCCGAGCTGGTCGAAGAAGACCAGCTTGCCACCAACCCGGCCGAGGCATACTAGTGGCGCCCGAGCAGCCGGCTCGCTCCGGTATCGACTTCTCGGCATTCCGCGATCCCAAGCTGGCTCGCGAGCTCATCGAGCGCATTCATGAGCTTGTCGGCGACCGCGCCATCAACCTTATGGAAGTCTGCGGCACGCATACCGTGAGCATCGGGCGCTATGGCTTTCGCTCCATTATGCCGGCCGGGCTCAAGCTGCTGAGCGGACCGGGCTGCCCGGTCTGCGTCACCGCCAACCGCGACATCGACCATGCAATCGCGCTCGCCAACATAAACGGCGTCATCATCACCACCTTTGGCGACATGATGCGCGTGCCTGGATCGTCCACCTCGCTCGCTGCGCAAAAGGCGGCAGGGCGCGACATCCGCATCGTCTACTCCCCGCTCGACGCGCTCGACATTGCCGAGCAAAACCCTGATCGCCCGGTCATTTTTATGGGCGTGGGCTTTGAGACTACGACGCCCACCATCGCCGCCGCCATCTTGGAGGCCGAGGCGCGCGGGCTGCAGAACTTCTCGGTCTACTGCGCCCATAAGACCACGCCGCCGGCGCTGCGCGCCATCGCCAACGATCCCGAGACCGCCATTGACGGCTTTATCCTGCCGGGCCACGTCGCCACCATCACGGGCTTGGCGCCCTTTAGCTTTTTGGTCGATGAGTTCGATACCCCGGGCGTGGTCACGGGATTTGAACCGGTCGACATCCTGCAGGGCATCTGCATGCTGGTCCAGATGGTTGTCGAGGACAGGCCCGCGATCGACAACGCCTACCGCCGTGGCGTTAACGCAGACGGCAACCCCGTGGCGCGCCAGCTGGTCGAGCAGGTGTTTGAGCCATGCGACACCACGTGGCGCGGACTGGGGCCGATTGCCAACTCGGGCCTTTCCATCCGCCCCGAGTTCTCGCGCTTTGATGCCCGCACTCGCTTTGACGTGCCCGTTGAGGCGACGGTCGAGCCGCGTGGGTGCCGCTGCGGCGACGTGCTGCGCGGGGCCATTACGCCGAGCAGCTGCCCGCTCTTTGGCCACGCTTGTACGCCCGAGCATCCCGTCGGCCCCTGCATGGTGAGCTCCGAGGGCAGCTGCGCAGCATACTACCGTTACCGAATCTAGCCCGAACGCCCCCGCGCGCTGACACCTCCCATGATTGGAGTTTTCGATATGTCCCATAGTATCTCCGATAGCGCTGTCTTGCTGGGCCACGGCTCTGGCGGCCAGATGATGAAACGCATCATCGACGAGGTCTTTTTGGATGCCTTTGGGTCGCCCGAGCTGCTCGAGGGCAACGACGCTGGCGTCGCCGCACTGCCCGCGAGCGGGCGCATCGCCATGTCGACCGACAGCTTTGTGGTGACGCCTCAGTTCTTCCCCGGTGGCAACATCGGCCGCCTAGCCGTGTGCGGAACCGTCAACGATGTCGCGACCTCGGGCGCCAACGTGCGCTACCTATCGTGCGGCTTTATCCTCGAAGAGGGCTATCCCATGGATAAGCTCCGCCAGATTGTGCAGACGATGGCCGAAACGGCGCATGAGGCGGGCGTGTCCATAATCACGGGCGACACCAAGGTGGTCGAGCGCGGCGGGGCCGACGGCGTCTACATCAATACCGCCGGCGTGGGCGAGGTTCCCACGGGCGTGGCGCTCAGCGGCGCCAACTGCCGCCCCGGCGACGTCATTCTGGTGTCGGGCACACTGGGCGACCACGGTATCGCCATCATGAGCCAACGCGAGGGCCTGGCGTTTTCGAGCACGATCGAAAGCGATGCCGCGCCGCTCAACCACCTGATTGCCGACGTTCTGGCCGCAGCGCCCGGCACGCGCTGCTTTCGCGACCCCACGCGCGGTGGCCTAGCGTCCACACTCAACGAGTTTGCCCAGGCCAGCGGCGTTGCCATGGAGGTCGACGAGGATGCCGTGCCCGTGCGTCCCGACGTGCAGGCCGCCTGCGAAATGCTCGGCTACGATGTGCTGCAGGTGGCAAACGAGGGCAAGATGGTCGCCGTCGTACCGGCCGAGCAAGCCGATGCCGCGCTGAGCGCCATGCGCGCCGCCCGCTACGGCGAGAATGCCGCCGTCATCGGTCGCGTGCTGCCACTTGCCGAGGGCGCCCGTCCCGCCGTGCGTGTGCGCACCGGCTGGGGCTCGACCCGCATCCTCGACATGCTCGTGGGAGAGCAGCTGCCGAGGATTTGCTGACGGCGGCATCCGCGCGCCACCGCGCTTTGAACAATGAGCTTTTGACCGGCTCAGCACAAGAGACCCCCGCGACCGAATCGAATCGGTCGCGGGGGTCCTTGCATTTGCGAGCTTTGCCGTTATCTACGCTCGGAACTTTGGATACGTCAGTCGCACGAGCGCGACGCTCACGCCCAGCTGTATGAGAATCTGGCGCACGTCGCCGACGCCTCCAAGCGCCACGGCGCGAACCAGGTTGGCGATGCCGAGCGGCATGCCGCCGACAAACCAGAGCGAGAGGCCCAGCAGCACCTTGTCGCCCATACCGGGTTCAAAGGGCACCGAGGCCACCACCGCCCGATATGCCCGCACCTCAGAGAAGATCAACGCCACGATAAGCAGCAAGGTAACGAACATCGACGCGATCGAAGCAGAGGACGCCGCAGCGCCCGTAAGCCCGCCCACGGTCGCGTCCATAAGCAGAACGCCGCCCGCATAGACCAGCGACATGACCCCCAGAGCCGTGAGAGCCGAGCGTGCCCCGGCGCGTCCCGTGCCCCTAACACCGACGTTTCTTGCCCCCATCGTTAACCTCCCTAAAGCAAGGGGCCCACCGGCACGCACCGGCGGGCCCGTCTATCTGGGGCCAACCCACTCCGGATGACCCCAAAAAAACATCGACGCGGCTTTTGCCCGCCTACTCCCCGCAGCCGCTCTCGATAAGCGCCACGAGGGCATCGACGGCGGCCGCCTCGTCGGCGCCGTCGGCTGCGATCTCAATCTCGCAACCACAGGCCATTCCCAGGCTCATGACCATCAGGATTGACTTGGCGTCTTTGGCGTCTCCGCCCACCTTGCCAACGGTAATCGAGCTCTCGTACTTGCTCGCCTCCTGCACAAACAGCGATGCAGGGCGCGCGTGGATGCCGCTCGGATTCTTGACGACCGTCGTCTTGGAAACCATCTCTACTCCTTACTCCACCACAATGTTATCAGTTGCGGTGTCGGCGCCGTTGCTGGCGATGAGCTTCTTGTAGTAGAAGAAGCTCTTCTTCTTGCCGCGCTTACCGGTGCCGTTGCCGTGGTCGTCCTGGTCGACCGAGATCTGGCCGTAACGCTTGGTCATCTCGGAGGTGCCGGAGCTGATCAGGTCGATGGGGCCCCACCAGGCATAACCAAAGACGTCGACACCGTCGAGAATCGCCTGGTGCATTTGCTCGACATGCTCTTTCATGTACTCGATATGCGCGTCGTCGTCGCAGTAGCCGTTCTCGTCGCGGTTCTCGGTCATGCCGTTGCCGTTCTCGGCGATGAAGATCGGCAGGTGGTAGCGATCGTAGATGTGGTTGAGCGTGATGCGGAAGCCCACGGGGTCGATCGGCCAGCCCCACTCGGTCATCTCGAGGTACTGGTTCTTGATCTCGGTAAGCAGCTTACCGCTCGGCTCGGGGGAGATCTTGCCCTTATAGCGCATGATGTAGGTCATGTAGTAGCTGATGGAGATGTAGTCCACCACGCCGGCCTTGAGGGTCTCGAGATCGCCGTCCTCCATCTTGATGTCGACACCGTAGTCGCGGAAGGAGCGCTTTACGTAGTAGGGGTACTCGCCCTTGGCCTGGATATCGGTGAAGAACCAGTTGAAGTGGTCCTCAAAGAGCACCTGGAGCTGGTCTTCCGGCTTGGAGGTCTCGGCATAGTTCTCAAGACGGCAGAGCATGTTGCCGATGTGGGCCTCGGGATCGATCTCGCGCAGCTTGATAACGGCCTTGGCGGAAGCCACGAGCTGGTTGTGAGCGACCTGGAACTTCTCGGGCCAGCGGCCGGCATAGGGGTTGGAGCCGTCTTCCTTCTCATCCCAGATCACGCCGCAGCAGGTACAGGGGTTGGCGTAGACATGGTTGATCTCGTTGAAGGTCATCCAATACTTGACCTTGCCCTTGTAGCGGCGGAAAAGTGTCTCGGCATAACGCTCAAAGGCGTCGACCACGTGACGGCTCGCAAAGCCGTTGTACTCCTCTGCCAGGTGAAGCGGCATGTCAAAGTGGTTGAGGGTAACCATGGGCTCGATACCGTGCTTATGGCACTCGTCAAAGACCTTGTCGTAGAAGGCCAGGCCTTCCTCGTTGGGCAGGGCGTCGTCGCCGTTGGGGAAGATACGGCTCCAAGAGATGCTCATGCGAAAGACGCCAAAGCCCATCTCACCCAAAAGCGCGATGTCCTCCTTGTAGGTGTGGTAGAAGTCGATGCCGCGGCGCTTGGGGAAATCGTAGGCCATCTCGTCTGCCTTGCGGGCTGCGAGCGACTGGCGCGTGACGGAGTTGAGCGGACCGCCCTCGACGATGCCCTCGCGGGCGCAGGTCTCACGGTCGAGCAGGATCACGTAGTCGGAGACCGCCGGGCCGCGGCCGCCCTCGTTCCATGCACCCTCAATCTGGTTGGCAGCGGTAGCGCCGCCCCAGAGAAAGCCCTTGGGAAAAGCCTCGTCAAAGTCATAGGTAGAAAGGTCAATCATGGTATGTCCTCATCTCTCTTGGTTGGGTTGGGATGCGGGCCGCAGGGGCACGGCCCATGATCGGGGGACGTATTAGCGGGCGGCCAGTGCGCGCACCACGGGCATCATTTTTTTGGCCATGTGCAGCTCGGCACTAATGGTCATAAGCGTATCCTGGGCGTGCACGAATAGCAGGGAGTACTCGACCTCCTCGCCGCCCGCCTGGCGCTGGATCATCTCGGTCTGCGCCTTGTGCGCATCGAGGATCTTGACGTCGGCCTCGGCAAGGTGCGCGTCCGCCGCTTCGAAATCAAACTCCGCCAGAGCGTCCATCGCCTTGTCGATACAGGCGCGACCGTCACCGGCGTTGATGATGACGTTCATCGCGACTGCGGGAACGTTGATTGCCTCATCAGCCATCATAGCCTCCTTCTCTTGGGTGCCAGCCGCCTTCGCGGCCGGCACCGAATCATTTGGTAGCAACTAGGCGACGGACTCTGGGTCGCCCGTAGGGGTTTACTCGGCAGCGGCAGCGGCCTTGGCGGCCTTCTTGGCAGCCTTCTTTGCAGCCTTTTCGGCTGCTTTCTCTTCCTCAACCTTGCATTGATAGTTGTCGGCCGCCTTGAAGAACGGGAACCAGAGAATCGCGGCGATCAGCAGGTTCACGCAGACCAGGGCAACGTTGCGAATGTCGCCACCGGACATAAAGAACGCCGAGACAGCATTGGGCAGGAAGTTCATGTCGAAATTCTCAACGTGAAGGCTCGCCCAGCCCATGCTCATCCACAAATAGGCGTTGGCCGGCAGGATGATGGCTTGAAGCACCATGGGGATGAACATGAAGGGGTTGGCAACGATCGTGGAAAACACGAGCGGCTCGTTGATATTGAACAGGGACGGGACGATCGTGGCACGACCGAGTGTTTTGTTCTTCTTAGACTTGGCGAAAAGCATGTAGAAAGCCAGCGGGAGCGTGGCGCCCTCGCCGCCGATCATGATGTAGCGAGTGATGCCGTAGGCGTTGATGTTCGTCGGAGTGAGACCGGCGGCATATGCAGCCATATTCTCGGCAAGGGCGGACTTTTGGATGGACTGCTGGATGGGCGAGAAGACCCAGCCGGAGATGCCGAAGAAATAGAAGGTGTCCATGACGAGTGGAATCGCGATAGTGCCGGGGAGCGTCTGGGCAAAACCGGTAACGGGCGACAGGATGATCGCAACGGCGCCAAAGACGTCAACCTGAAGCATGTTGGTGAAAAGCCACGCAACGAAGAGCGACAGCAAGACGGCGATGATGTTATCGAACCAGTTCTTGACAAAGTCGGGGACCATGCTGTCCTCCGAGAAGAACGTCATACGAGCCATGCGCTTGTAGATGAAGCCCACGACAAAGCCCACAACCATGGCGGTGAACATACCGCCGGCGCCGAACTTGGCCATCTGAAAAACGTAACCGTCTTCAGTGATCGTAGGATTCATACACAGCATGAAGGCGCCTATACCGGTGAAACCGGCGATCATGCTGCGGTCTTTACGGTCTTCCTTGACCGCAACATTATGCGGGATGATAAACGCCATGAACAAGCCCACGAGGCCAAACGAGAACGTGGTGAGCGGCGACAGATCGGGCAGGGTCGGAACAAAGCGACGGATGATGTTCCACAGGCTCGGGATGGCCGAGACCATGGAGAAGGGGACGATGTAGAGAACTGCGTCGGAGATGACGCCAAACCAGTAGGTTGAGGTAAGCTTGTTCATCACGGGGACGACATGCTCGGTGATCCACGCCTGGATCGCCTCCATGAACTTTTGCAGCATGTTGTCCCCTCCTAGTCCTCGTCAAGCAGGTCGTAGGCATCCTCGAGAATGCTCTCGCCGTCGAGCGCCGCATAATAGTCGGGGTCGATGGCCATGACCTTCACGCCGTGAGATGCCACCTGAGACTGAATCTCGGGCACCTCGGAGGCGAAGTGCGGGCCGAGCAGAAGGATGTCGATCTTATCTGCGTAGTCCATGATCTCGGACTTGCTGACTGCCTTGATGGTGCAGTCAAGGCCCTTGGACTTTGCGACCTTGCGCATGCCCGCCGCCATAAAGCCGGTCGAGGCACCGATGCCGCAAGCGAGAAGAATACGGACGGTGCCGTTCTCGTCTGCCATGGGGTACTCCTTTCCCAATAAGCGGGCCCAAGGCGGCTCCGATGCCGCCGCGGTCCCCGCCATGTTCTTGGGCGTCCGTGTCGACCCGGCCGCCCTTGACCGTGACTGCACTATACGCGGCAGAGGGTTCTTGCCGCCAACCATCTTTTTGCCGCATGGCGGCAAGGCGGCAGATATTCCGCTTGCACGGCAAGCCGGGCGGTTTTCCGCTTGGGCGGCAAATTGAAAAAGACGCCCCGCCTTTCCCTGAGATACCATGGGGCGGTACACCCTATCTGCCGATCATCTCTGGGAGAAAAACCATGGCGAGCGCTAAGCAGAACCGCATCAACCGCATGATCAATGTGCTCGAAAACAGCAGCTCCTGGGTATCCTCATCTATGCTCGCCAGCTTATTGGGCGCAAGCGAGCGCAGCATCCGCAACTATGTTGCCGAGGTCAACGAGACCGGCGCACGACATATCGAATCATCTAAAGAGGGATATCGCCTCGCTGCAACAGCGTCGGCCGCCGACAATGCCCCGACCTCCCTCCCCGGCAACACTGATATCGCCCCCGCCGGCACCGATACGCGACGCGACTTTACCATCTCGCGCCTCGTCAACGCACGCGGTGGACTCTCCGTCTTTGATATCGCCGATGAACTCTTTATCAGCGAGAGCACGTTTCAGAGCTCCGTGATGCCGCAGGTGCGTGCGCTCGTGCGACAGTTTGGCCTCAATGTCGAGACGCACGACTACCGCATGACGCTCACGGGGCGCGAGGCCGACAAGCGCAAACTTCTCGGCCACATAGCCACCCACAACTCCTATGGCTACTTCACCTCGACCAAGACGCTCGAGAACATGTTTCCCAGCTTTGACGTGCAGGCGACCCTCTCGAGCCTGGTCGAGATCTGCCAGCGCTCGGACCTGTTTATCAACGACTACGCGTTCTCCAACCTGCTTATGCACCTGCTGGTGATCATCATCAGGCTCACCTCGAACAACGAGCTCAGCGAGGTGGACGGCCCCATCGACGGAGACGGCCTGGTGGCGCAGCTTGGGCAACGCGAGCAGATTGTGCACTGCGCCCAGCGCATCGCCGCCTACTTTGAGAAGGAGTTTGGCTGTGCCATCCCGCGTGCCGATTTTCAGCAGATCCTACTGCTTTTGGCGCTTTCCGTCGAGCGCTGTGATTTTGGCGACCTCAACCGCGAGAAGCTCGCGAGCATCATCGACCGCGATTTTGTTGACATGGTCCTGGGGATTCTCGACGAGTGCGGCGAGCGCTACAACCTGCCGCGCTTTATCGACGAGCCTATGCGCCTGCAGCTCGTCCTGCATATGTTTAACGCCTACCAGCGCGCCGTCTACCACGTAAGCTACCCCAACCCGCTCGCCGCGCAGATCAAAAGCGAACACGCACCGGTCTACGACATGGCGGTCTATATCGCCCACCGTTTCTCGACCGCCATGAATGTTGAGGTAGGCGAGAATGAAATCGCGTTTATCGCCTTTCACATCGGCGCCTATTTTGAGAAGTTCTCCGCACCCGACGGTGCCATCACCTGCACGGTGATTATCGAGGAGTATCACGATTTTGCACGCAGACTCGTCGACGACCTCAAGGCCGAGTTTGGCGACGCCATAAGTGTTGTTGCCGTGATGAGCTGTGATGGCTACCTGGCCGATCCCCCCGAGAGCGACGTGGTGGTCACCACGATCGACGTGCCGGTTTGCGGCGGCAGCACCAAGATCTTGATCGGGCCAATCCTCACTAAGCAAAACGTGCGAAAGATCCGCGATCGGCTTTGCGCCATCCAAGAGCGACGGCGGCGTCTCTATGCCCAGGGCCTTTTGGGACGCCTGCTGCAGCCGGGGCTGTTTATGCGCAACGTAGACGCAAACGACGCCACAAGCTGCATCGACCGAATGGGAGAGCTTTTGGCCGCTCAGGGACTCGCAACGCCCGAGTATATCGCTGACGTGCATCTGCGCGAGAGCGTCTCGTCGACGGCGTTTACCGACAGCCTTGCCATGCCCCACGCGATCTCGATATATCCCGAGCGTTCGTTTATCGCCGTGGCCCACAATGACGCCCCGATTCCCTGGGGACGCCACAACGTGCGGTTTGCGCTGCTTATAGGCATCGCACAGGAGGACATGGGGCTCTTTAGAGATGTGCTCGACCTGACTATCGAGGTGTTCTCCTCGGTAGAGACAACGATGAGGCTCATGCAGACCGACACGTTCGAGGAGTTTCTGGCTGCGTTTACCGACGGTATCGGGTAGAGGGCTCGACCCGCATCCTCGACATGCTCGTAGGAGAGCAGCTGCCGAGAATTTGCTAGGGCGGAATTGCACGGCTGGCGCGATGTGGCTTGATATCCCTGGAGATGTTCAGATTCCAAGCACGCCCAACGCGAAAGCCCAGTATTATGGGGTGCGATTTAAACCCAATGACGGGAGCTTTCATGGCAGTAGCTTTTTCCCATGTGATCTTTGATCTGGACGGCACCATCCTCAACACGCTCGAGGACCTGGCAGCCGCCGGCAACCATACCTGCGAGATGCACGGCTGGCCCACGTTTGCCGTGGACGAGTACCGCTACAAAGTGGGAAACGGCATGCTTAAGCTGGTCGAGCGCTTTATGCCCGCCGAATACGCGGGCGACGGCCGTATGTTTGAGCAGACACTTGCCGAGTTTAGAGCTTATTACGGCGAGCACAAGGAGGACCACACCGCCCCCTACGCCGGCACGATTGAGATGCTCGACCGTCTGCGCGCCGCGGGCATTCAGCTTGCCGTGCTCACCAACAAGGATCATATTTCGGCAGCCCCGCTTATCGAGAAATACTTTGGTTCCGAGCGCTTTGCGCTGGTGCAAGGCCGTGTCGATGCGTTTCCGCCTAAGCCCGAAGCGCCCGTCACGCTGCACGTGATGAAGGAGCTGGGCGCCAATCCGGCGACCACGCTCTATGTGGGCGATTCGAATGTCGATATCCTGACCGGCCACAACGCCGGCCTTAAGAGCGTGGGTGTCAGCTGGGGCTTCCGCGGCCGCGCAGAGCTGGAGGCCGCCGGCGCCGACTACGTGGTGGACACCCAGGACGCACTCGCCGAGCTGATCTTGGGCGAGTAACGAAGCTGGCGCGCTGCCCGGTCGCGGCGATGCTGCCGCGCGGAAAATGCGTCCCGTTTTGACACCTCAAACTGGGATGCACTTACCGGTTGAGCCCCGTTGGGGAAACGACATCCCGTTTTGGAGCAATATTCCGGGTCGCACTTTCCGCAACCCACCCCATCCGGAAACTGCGACCCACTATTCGGCCAAAAACCGGGTCGCAGTTTCCCATGGGCAGCCAATTTGGGACGGGGCTCTTTTAGCTACTCTGGCAGATAGCGTGAATGGCTTGGCTGATTAGCAGCCAGGGCAGCTAAAAAGAGCCCCGTCCCAAATTAGCTGCCTCCTGCACCAAAGGAGTGTCCTCAACTGCCGCCTTCCAACAATGGCAACACCGCAGATAGAGGACGGACAGCGAAAACGCCCCTAAGCGAGCAAGGTAACGTGAAACGAAAGGGCGCTGACCTTTTGGTCGCGCCCTTGAAGTTGAACGTCAGATTGCCGCTTAGGGGCGTTTGCAGCGTCGAGCAGTTACGGCGTTTGGTAAAACGCCGTAACTCCCTAGCTCATCATGGCATTAATCATCTCGTTGGTTGCGGAATCGTCGGCAGACCACTCGCCGTCGTCATTGCAGGAGTACTTGAAGGTGACCTTGGTGTCCTTGGTCTTAGCAGCCTTGGTCACATCGACCATAACCTGACCGGCCATCTTGTACAGCTCGTCATCGGAAGGCATCGAATCGAGCGCGGCGACCTTCTCCTGGTACTGGGTGGCAAAATCCTCAACGATCTGGTTCATGGACTTGCAGGTAATGGTGACCTCGGCAGTTGCGGTACCCTTGTCCTCGTCGACCGTCACGTCGCCGATCTTGTAGTCAAAGCCCTCGAGATAGCTCTTGGCGTACTCCTTGGGATCGATGCCCAGCTGCTCAAACTCGTCGCCCGAGGCCTCTTCCAGGCCGGCGAGGAAGTCGTCGCCACCGTTCTTGACCTCGTCAAACTGCGTCGTAAGGTCCTCGGTGATGAGCTCCTCAACCGAAGGACCTCCGCAGCCGGAAAGCACAACTACGCACGCGACCAGAACAGCCATCAGGGGCGCAAGCAGCAGCTTCTTCTTCATGACATTCCTCCCAACAAGCGGCACCACGCCTCCCGACGCGGTGCACGTCGTAACAATAAGGCCATACTAGCCTCTAACGAACACCCCCGGCAAAGCAAAGGCGCAGTCGGCTCGATTTAACGTCCGAACGGTTTACCGGTCCGCCCAACGCGCAATAAAACGCTCCGCCGCATTGTAATAAAAAAGGGTGGTCGGACAATTCGACCACCCTTGCACATCCTTTGGATGTCGCAGTCTACTTGCGGACGACCTTAACGATGGCGTCACCAGCAGCGACGGCAGACTCGGCCTCGACGGCGAGCTCGACGTCGGCGAACTCGGCGGTGTTGGACACAGCCACGACGACGCAGTCCTTGTAGCCGGCAGCGGCGATCTTGGCGCGGTCGATCTTGAGCATGGGCTGGCCAGCCTTAACGACATCGTCAGCCTTGACGAAGCCCTCGAAGCCGTCGCCGTTCATGTTGACGGTATCGACGCCAACGTGCACCAAAACCTCGATGCCGCTATCGGACTGCAGGCCCACGGCGTGACCCATGGTGACGGTCACCTTGCCGTCGCAGGGAGCGTAGACCAGATCGTCCTCGGGCCACACGGCGCAGCCCTTGCCCAGCACCTCGCCGCTAAAGACGGGATCGGGCACGTCGGCCATCTTGATGACCTTGCCCTTGACGGGCGAGCACAGCACGTCGGCGCCGGCAGAAGTAGAGATGGAGGCAGGAGCAGCGGCAGCCGCGGGCTCAGCCTTCTTCTTGAACATGTCAAACAGACCCATACGTTTTCTCCTCTTGATTAAGCGCAACGTTATGCGCATGCCTATGGTGATTATAGTGCCAAATGGCCAAATTGCTAAGGTAAGAGCTCGAATCGAGAGCCCTTCCGGTAGTACTCGTGGGATGAGTATCTCCTTTGCATCGCGGGTCGATAAGCTGAGTATCGCCTGCGCAGGTTATGGAGCGCATGGAGGGGCTCTACCAGACCACGCTGGCCGAAACGCAGGAGCTGCTCGACCCCACACAGCTTGACCACGCCGCCAAGCTCATCGCGAACGCCCGACAGGTCGACATCTACACGGGCTCGCACAACCTCTATCCAGCGGGAATGTTCCGCGATCGCCTGCTCTCCGCCGGTAAAAGCGCGACGTGCCACGACGGTGCCGAGGCCCAGGTGCGAACGGCGCTCGCCTCGGGTCCCGACCATGCGGCAATCGTCATCTCCTACAGCGGTCTTGCTCCCAATCTCAAGGACATCTTGCCAATTCTCAGCAGCCGGCATGTCCCGGTCATCGTCATCGGCACGCCTTATTACGCGCGCCTGCACCCCGGTTTTACCGCCTACCTCACGGTGAGCGATCACGAGAGCATGACGCACCGCATCACGCAGTTCGCCAGCCACATCGCCGTGCAATACGTGCTCGATTCGCTCTACAGCAGCTACTTCGCCAAAGACTACGCCCGCTGCGCCGAATTCCTAGAGCGCTCATTCCCCTACACCCGCCTCCCCGGGCTCAAGTAGCCATTTAAAAACATCCCCAATGACTAACGGCCGACCTAATAACGACTTCTCGTCATTAGGTCGGCCATATCGACTCTAATAACTATTTATTCCGTAAACTCGTTATTAGAATCTGACGCAAGAGACCAGGCTCACATGTGGTGATTAGCCATCGGGGACGTTCTTAAACGACTAGCCAAACAAGAACGTCCCCGGTGACTAGCCATTTAAGAACGTCCCCAATGACTACCACGGCAACACCGATGTTTTGGCAACGCCAGCGAGCGGGTCGCATTTGTGACAAGGTGACGTGAAACGAAAGGGCGCTGACCTTCTGGTCGCGCCCTTGAAGTTGAACGTCAGATTGTCCAAATGCGGCCCGCGCAGCGTCGAGCTGTTACGGCGTTTGGTAAAACGCCGTAACTAACAAGCTCCGTACTGCTCGTAGTAGGCGTCGATGGCGGTCTTGAGCTCGTCGTCGATGACAACCTTGCCGTCGATCTCGTGGTTGTAGAGGGTCTCGACGACCTCGGCCATGGAGACGATGCTCGCGACGGGGAAACCGTACTTGGCCTCGATCTCCTTCTGAGCGGTGGTCACACCGCCCTTGCCGACCTCCATGCGGTTGAGGGACACGATCAGGCCCTTGATCTCTACATCGGCAGCAGCCTTGACCTTGGGATAGGTCTCGTCGATGGACTTGCCGCTGGTGGTAACGTCCTCGACCATGACCACGCGGTCGCCGTCCTTGGGCTCATAACCCAGCAGGTTGCCCTTATCGGCACCGTGGTCCTTGGCCTCCTTGCGGTCGCAGCAGTACTTGACCTCCTTGCCGTACAGCTCGTGGTAGGCAATTGCGGTCACGACGGCCAGCGGAATACCCTTGTAGGCCGGTCCAAACAGCACATCAAAGTCGTCGCCAAAGTTATCGTGGATGGCCTGAGCGTAATACTCGCCCAGCTTCTTGAGCTGATAGCCCGTCACGTAAGCGCCGGCGTTCATAAAGAACGGGGACTGACGGCCGCTCTTGAGCGTAAAGCTGCCGAACTTAAGAACGTCGGACTCAACCATAAACTTGATGAACTCTTGCTTGTAAGCCTCCATGCGGGCTCCTCTCGTAATTGCGTACGTGCTCTTCAGTTTAGCGCAGGCGAGGCGTCGATGTGGGCGTGCTTTGAGGCCACATCCCCCCGTTAGAGTAAGGAACTGGGCGGCGGCTCATACGCTAGTCCTTGGGCGTCCAGGACCAGAAGAAGTTGATAAGGGCCACGCGCGAGGCGGTGCCGGTCTTCTTGTTGATCGAGGAAATGTGACGATAGAGCGTGGAACGCGAAAGAAAGAGCGTTGTGGCGATGTCCTGAACGCTCTGGTCCGAAACGACCAAGACCTCAAGAATATCGCGCTCGCGCTCTGTAAGCCCAAAGGTGGCGACGAAGGCATCAAGGCGTTCATCGGACGTGAGCTCCGCTGCTTCCACGGGCTCGGAGTCGGAGCATGTGGGCGCAAGATCCCCACCAAGATCGTCGGTGGCAAGCGGCAGGCCATCCTGCATCACGGCATCATCGGCTCGTTGCCCCAACTGCCCCAGCAGCGTAATCGCAATGCCCACAAACATCACGAGCGCCGCACCGACCGCAGCCAGCACGTTTTGACTCGAGATAATCGCCACCGCCGGCGCCGTCACGAGCATCGAGCACACGTTGTTGACGACGCGACCCATGCACGGCCAAAAATATGACCAGCGCGCATAGAGCGAGACGGCGGCATATTTTGTGGTAAAGAACACCACGAAAAAGCCCGAGCCCAGATAAAAAATGATCGTGGCAGCGAGCTCGTTGCCACCATTGCCGTCGACGATGAGCACAAAGAACGAAAGCGTGGACAGTATGGCGGCACATGTCATGCCGATATTCATATACGAGCGGCCGTGCAGGTCAAATAGTGCGCCAGCGACCAACGAGCTCACGACAAGCAGCAGGCGCGGCCAATCGCCCAAATCGACGGCTCCGACAGCATGCAAGGTCGTGAAGCCCGCGTTGAGAGCGGCGAATTCGCTGGAAAGATACGCCGTCGCCACGGTCAGGCGAACTACGGCGCGACGGAATGCCGCCTTTGCCTCGGGATCGTCATGCCACTTGGCGCCATATTCCAGAGCATCTACCGAAAGCCCGGCGGCACTGGGTTCAAAGTTGGGGTCGGACTCGTCGCGCAGCTTGGCGCGTCGGACACCGTGGAGCAACGCCACCTGCGCGATCGCACAGACGACCAGAACAGCCTGCTGAGGAATGCCGACAGGCATCACCATGTGGTTGAGAACCTGCACCAGAACGCCCATGGCGTAAGAAAGTGCGGCGGCGCGCGCCAAGCAGGGCGTTCGCGCAAAGCGCCTCGCAAAATTTGCATGAGCAGTCGATCAGCAGTAGACCAGCGCGCAGCACGCCTCCATACCTCCTGCAATTACCACCTCTACCTGTACCGCCATAATCAACAGCTGCAATGCCGCCACCAGCAATTCGCCCGTGACGTCACTCGTTGCGTCGATAGCATGGGGACGGCGATAGTACAGAATGGGACGCACAAAAAAGCCAATCACGCTCGCGCCGATGACAAGGCTCTCATAAATAACGACCTCGTTCGGAGACACGAACTCGGCCATGCGCACATCAAAAAGATACTCGCACGCCAAAAACGTGAAGAAGAACAGCGCCAGGCATATAATCTCCCGAATGCCCCGACGCAAATATGCGGTTGTGTCTCCCATGCCCCTCATGGTTAACCCCCCAGCCGCTCAATTGTCTGGAAATCTATTTTAATAAAGAACCAGTCTCAATACCGAAGCCAGGCTCGAAATGTTGCCAATTCGACCCCGGCCGTCCACATCACGCCGCGATTTTGAGCCGCATGGACCAGAAGGAACGCGCGCGATCTCTAGCTCGGCCAGGAGTGTCTCCAACTACCACTCATTTAAGTACGTCCCCAATGAGTGGCCGAAGAGTGTCCCCCGCGACTAGTCGTTTAAGAACGTCCCCAACGACTAGTCAAAAATGGGCCATATGTCCCAGTTGTGGAGACTCCTTGAGCCGTCTGGGTATCGCGAAGGATCGCGCACTCCCCCATCATCAAAAGTGACACACGCTACCAGTTGATGGGAGGCAGCCATGGGCTTCTTTGACAAGATGTTCGAGAAGAAAGAGTGCGCGATTTGCGGTACCGAGCTGGGACTTCTAGGTAAGACAAAAATCAATGAAGGCTACCTGTGCAAAGAGTGCGCCGGCAAGCTCTCCCCCTACTTTCACGGCTATCGCTCCAGCACCGCGGACGACATCCGTTAGCAACTCGCCTACCGCGAGGCCAACGCCGAGCGCCTGTCTTCGTTCAACCCCACGCGCACGCTTTCTGCCGGGCGCACCAATATCATGCTCGATGAGGACGCGGGCCTGCTGATCATCACTTCGCAGAGCCGCTGGCGCGACGCCAATCCCGACATCATCGAGTTCTCGCAGGTACTCGGCTGCGATATGGATATCGACGAACAACGCACCGAGATCTATCGCGAGACCAAGGACGGCGAGCGCGAGAGCTACAACCCGCCGCGCTACGACCTGGATTACGACTTTAATCTGACCATCCACGTCAACACGCCGTACTTTACCGAGATCAACCTGCGCGTGAACGACTCCACCATCGATCAGCGCGGCTCCATCGAATATCGCGAGGCCAAGCGCCAGGCAACCGAAGTCCGCGATGCGCTGGTGCAGCTGCGCCAGGAGACGCGCGACAGCGTCGTGGCCGCCAAAGCCCCCAAGACCGCGGTGACCTGCCCCTTCTGCGGAGCCAACACCATTCCCGATGCCAGCGGGCGCTGCGAATACTGCGGCGGCGCCATCGGCGCATAGCCTCCGGCAGCGAAAGGACCGATCATGGCCTTTGAGAGCATCAACTATCAATGCCCCGCGTGTGGCGGCCCCCTTCACTTTGCCAGTGCCGAGCAAAAGCTCGTCTGCGACTACTGCGATTCTCGTTTTGAAGTCGAAGAAGTCGAGGCCCTCTATCGCGAGCGCCAGGACAAGGCAGATGCCAAAGCCGATGCAGCAGCCGCAACGCCCAAGCCCGTCGCCGACGACGCGGTGCAGGAACTCGCCCAAAACGCCGGCTACATCTGCTCGTCGTGCGGCGCCGAGCTCGTGTCCGACGGCACCGTCGCCGTCACCACCTGCCCGTACTGCGGCAACTCCGCCGTGGCGCCCGGCCAGCTCTCTGGCGACTTCTCGCCCGACCTGGTGATTCCGTTTAAGCTCGGGCGCGATGACGTCACGGCCGCACTCAAGGAACACTACAAGGGCAAGATCTTGCTGCCCAAGAGCTTTGTCACCGGCAACCACATCGACGAGGTCCAAGGTGTCTACGTGCCGTTTTGGCTCTACGGCGCCCGCGTTGACGGCGAAGTGTACTTTGACGCGACCAACGAGACCGTGACCGAGGAATCCGACCGCACCGTCACGACCACCGACCACTACGATGCCTATCGCAAGGGCAATATCTCGTTTAAGCGCGTGCCCGTCGACGGATCATCCAAGATGCCCGACGGCCACATGGACGCCATCGAGCCGTTTGACTACGACGCACTGCGTCCGTTCTCGGTCGCATATATGCCCGGCTACATCGCCAACCGTTACGACGAGGACTGCGAGACCTGCAAGGCGCGCGCCGAGCGCCGTATGGAGGAAAGCACGATCTCGGCCCTGCGCGAGACCGTCGTCGACGAATACGACGATGCCGCGGTCGAAAGCAAGCAGCTCGACTACACCTGGGAAGACAGCGACTACGCCCTGTTCCCTGTCTGGATGCTCTCCACCTCGTGGAACGGCAAGAGCTACCTGTTTGCCATGAACGGCCAGACCGGCCGCTTGGTCGGCGAGCTCCCCTGCTCCAAGCCCAAGCTCGCCATCGCCTCGGTGCTGTTCTTTATGATCGGATTTATCCTCTCCCAGATTCTCTTTATGGGTGAGAACGCCTTCGATCCGGATTACCTCACCTTTGATATCGAGGGCATCCTCATCAACATCATCGCGCCGCTGATCATCGTGATTATCGGAGACGTGCTACTGGTAGGCCAGCTCAAGACGGCCAACGAAGCAACCTGTGCCGATGAGTATTGTGGCGAGCTCGACCTGACCGAGAAACACGACACCTTCAGCCACACCGAGACCACCGTTGTCATGAAAGACGACAAGGACGACTAAGCAATCCAACCAATACCACCCGGCCTTTGACGAGAAAGGAAGATCACCATGGGACTCTTGAAAGCTGGATTGGGAGCTGCCGGCGGCGTCATGGCCGACCAGTGGAAGGAATTTATCTACTGCGAATCGATGCCTGCTGACGTCTTGGCCTGCAAGGGCAGCAAACGTACCGGTGGCCGCAGCTCCAACACGCGCGGCGAGGACAACGTCATCTCCAACGGCTCGGTCATCGCCGTCAACGACGGACAAGGCATGCTCGTGGTGCAAAACGGCAAGATCATCGAAGTCGCGCTGGAGCCCGGTGAGTTCGTCTTCGATACCGGCAGCGAGCCGAGCGTCTTTAGCGGCAACCTGGGCGATTCCATCAAGGAGACCTTCGCCAATATCGGCAGCCGTTTTACCTTTGGCGGCGATGCAGGCAAGGACCAGCGCGTCTACTTCATCAACACCAAGGAGATCATCGGCAACAAATACGGCACCGCCTCGCCCGTACCCTTCCGCGTGGTCGATAACAACATTGGCCTGGACGTCGACATCTCCGTGCGCTGCAACGGCGAGTATTCGTACCGCATCACCAATCCGCTGCTGTTCTACACCAACGTATGCGGCAACGTGACCGATAGCTACACGCGCGACAAGATCGACAGCCAGCTTAAGTCCGAGCTGCTCACCGCCCTGCAGCCCGCCTTTGCCAAGATCTCGGAGATGGGCATCCGCTACAGCGCCATCCCCGGCCACACCACCGAGCTCGCCCGTGCGCTCAACGAGGTCCTCTCTGCCGACTGGCGCGACCTGCGTGGTGTCGAGATCGTGAGCTTTGGCGTCAACTCCATCGCCGCCTCGCAAGAAGACGAGCAGATGATCAAGGACCTGCAGAAGGCCGCGGTCATGCGCGATCCCACCATGGCGGCAGCCAACATTGCCAGCGCCCAGAGCGACGCAATGCGCGCGGCAGCCGCCAACCCCAACGGCGCGATGACCGGCTTTATGGGCATGGGCATGGCGGGCGGCATGGGCGGCATGAACGCCAGCCAGCTGTTCGCCGCCGGCCAGGCACAGCAGCAGGCTGCCCCACAGCCAGCTCCGGCACCCGCCCCCGCACCGGCTCCTACCACTGCCCCCGCGGCCGGCACGTGGACCTGCAGCTGCGGCGCCACCAACACCGGCAAGTTCTGCCCCGAGTGTGGCAGTCCCGCACCCGCCCCGGCACCGGCCAAGTGGTTCTGTCCCAACTGCGGTAGCGAAAACGGCGGCAAGTTCTGCAGCAACTGCGGAACGCCCAGGCCCTAGCCCCTCTATCTGGTAATTGGCGGGGGGTCCGCCACCCCCGCATTTGCTTCTATGGGTTTCGTTCGATGAAGGAGGACACCATGAAGACGACGTTCAAAAAATCCGTACTCGCATTCCTGACATGCGTTCTGGCGCTCGCCTTTGCCCTGACGGGCTGCAGCGGCGGCGGCAAGGACCCCAAGGCCAACTTCGTCGGCAGCTGGCAGTACTCGGGTGGAACCTTGGATGGCGAAGAGCTCACCGATGAGTACATGGATATGCTCAAGGAGTGGGGCCTCAACTGCGTCCTGATCCTCGACGAGGACGGCACAGGCGTCCTCGATATGTTCCTTGAGGTCGCCGACCTGAAATGGGAAGCCAAGGACGCCACCACCGTAACGATCACCGCCGAAGATGAGTCGCACGACCTGAAGCTCAAGGACGACAAGCTCGTCCTTGAGGTGGACGGCGACAAGCTTATCTTCACCAAGTCCGACAAGGATCTGTCCGGTACGGTAAAGAAGGATCGCGAGGCGGCCGAGAAGGAAGAGGAGATCGATGAGGCCGTCGAAGACGACGATGTCCAGAGCGTCGAAATCTCCCCCGCCGCCACCGTCGCCGATGACGATCTGTGCACCATCACCATCACCGAGAAGTTCAAGGACGACTGGGGCGATATCGGCTTTGTCGTCAACATCACCAACAAGAGCGACAAGGACCTGACCTTCTACGCTCCTTCCGGCAAGACCAACGTCAACGGCACCATGAAGGAAGCCTGGTTCTCGGCTCACCTGATGCCCGGCACCAACGCCACCGAAGAGTTCACCTTCTCGAACGGCACACTCGATAGCCTTGACGACCTCGTCAACACGACCATCGGCATCGATGCCTACCTGACCGATTCCTACGAGGACGTCGCCTCCTACAGCGCAACCATCGCGTAACGGCAGACACCGATAGCCGCGGATTGGCGGACACATCCGCGCACATGTTAGGCGGGGCCGCAGGAGTTAATCCTGCGGCCCCGTCGTTTTTATGCCGACAGCACCGCCCATACAAGCAGGCCGCCCGCCGTTTTTAGATACGAAACGGCGGGCGGCCTATCTTTACGGCGCCGGAACACGGGTGAGCGCACCGACTACGGGCGCTCCATATTGGGGACGATGCTGCCTTCGGTCACCGCATGCACAGCAAGACGCATGATGTTATCGTAGCCGGTCTTGCTCAGGATCTCCGAGATGCGGCGCTTGATGGTGCCCTCACTCATAAACAGCTCGGCCGCGATCTCGCGGCGGCTTTTGCCCTCGCAGGCAAGGCGCAAAATCGACAGCTCGACGTCGTCGAGTGCCGCCGTGCCCGAAAAAATGCTCTCGGGCGGCTTGGGAAACGTGCAATAGCCCGCCAGCGTGGAGCGCATCACGGCGAACAGCTCGTCGATACCGACGTTCTTGTACACAAAGCTATCGACGCCCGCCTCGCGAGCCTGATCGACAAAGGTGATCTCGGGCATGCCCGTCATGATAATGATGCGACACTCGGGCAGCTCCTCTTTAATGCGCGCCGCCGCCACGATGCCGTTGGAATCATGCTCGGTGCATACGTCCATCAGTATCATGTCCGGGCGCTCCCTGAGTACGACGTCGAGGGCTTCGGAAGCGTCGGCGATCGCGGCGACGACGGTCATATCGAGCTGGTCGCCAACGGAGCGCGCCAGGCTTTCGCGCAGGATGGCCTGGTCTTCGACTATAAGGACGCGGATCATGAGCTTCTCCTTTGAGCTGTGGCGCTGGCGTTGAGCGGGATGGACACCGCAAGCGTAAAGAGCGGGGCGGCATGGACCTCTAGGCTGCCACCCAGATCTTGCGCGACATGCCTCATACCTGGGATACCCGTTCCCTCGCGATACGATACGGGTGCAGGCGCGCCGTCGTTAGAAACGACCATCCGCGCGACAGCGCCGTCTTCTGTCCCCTCCTGCCACAGGCGCACATGGACCTGATGGGCCTGTGCATGCTTGGTGGCATTGGTCGAGGCTTCGCGGATAATCTGCAAAAATGCTGCGGCGACACGCGCGTCGTTTGGCAGCTCGCCCTCCACATCGATCTGCACGCTCACTAGGCCAAAGGCATGGACGATATCGCCCAATTGCTCTGCCGGTTCGGTGTCGCCCCCGCTGCGCAGATCGGCAGCGATTGAGCGCAGCAGCGGGTCGATCTGCTCGAGTGACTCGTCATCCAGGCGCCCTTCCTCCAGATAACGATGGAGAATGGACAGGCGCTGCCCGATCACGTCGTGCACGCGAGCGCGCATACGCAGATAGGCCGCATTGTCAGCAACTTTTTTGACTTCTTCGATCTGGGCTTGGAGCTCTTGGCCCGCAAGCTCAAGCAGGTGGTTGGCTTGCGCTAGGCGATCATGGGCATGCGCATACTCTGTTACATCCAGACCGATAATGCGCTCGAAGAGGCGGCCCGAAACCATAACGTCATCGTGCACGAACAAGCGAATCTCGGCGGGAGAAACCTCGACCACAACGCGCGCCTCACCAAAGCGGTCCAGATTAATCCGCACACGGTTCCTGCTGCTTTCGGGCATTTGCATGCTGAGTTTGCGCAGGTCGTTCCATGTACCGCTCATATCGCCTAGGTCGGTGGGCATATGAAGCTCCACCAGGTTTTTGCGCATGCAGCGGTTCATGAGCAGCGGACGGCCCCTCGGGTCCAGATACAGGATGCCCACGGGAATCACGTTGATGGTCTCGATCGTCGAGAACATGGTGATATCCTCCTGGCGGTTGCGGACATCCATCAAGAGCGCCGCGATGGAACGGAACAGGAAGAACGCTCCCTCTGCGATAAGGACAACGGTCCACGCCGAGCCCATGGCAAAAACCACCGGCGGTGTAACGGTGACAACAAGCAGCAGCTCGACCAGCATGACGGGGCGACGATAGCGCACCATAAGCACCACGCCGTAGGCAAAGATCACGGCATTGAGCCACAGCGCTCCGCCCATTGCCCTGGCGCAAACGTCAAGCGGCGCCACCAGATACGAGCCAGACGACGCGAATAAGATGAGCGCCGAAATCATCAGGTGAAGCACAAGACTCGCCTCGTAGGCGCAAATCACCTTACGGTTATAGGACGAGCGGCGCGATGCGATGAGCGGGACGTGGATCGTCTGCAGACACGCAGCCAGGGCAAAGACAACATCGAGCGCAACGATTTGGGGAAGAATGAGCGAAATCTGCATCGTCACTCACCCGCCCTCGGCATCAAGACGATCATGCGCAGCTGGCCGGGCTCGCCCTCAAGGCGGTATGCCACGTTGCGCCCTTGCAGAGCGCTTTCGAGCTCTTGCGCAGCGGGCGTCTGCGAAAGATCTGCATCATCGTTGGAAAAAAGTGTGGCGCGCAGCTCGACACTGCATCGGTCATGGTCGCCCAAGTGATACATAAGCGCCGGATGGTCGGTGGTGTAGGCAAAAAACGCAAAGTCATACACGCAGTCGTACAGGGCGCTTACCGTACTGGCGTGCAACGGGCGCCGTATGGCGATAATCGAGGCGCAATCGATATCGATGGTGCGCAGGTCGCTTGCGAGCTCGTTGGCAATGAGCTGAATGCGGTCGCGATCAAAACCGCTCTCCCCGTGCTGTGCCAACGTGAGCGACCCCTTGCGCTTGCAATAGGCGACGAGCATCTTGGCGCGCTGCAGCATGCGGTAACGCTCGTGCGAAGACGCTTCGTCGGTCAATGGCGGCAGCGAGCTCAACAGGTCGTACATCCCTTTGAACGCGCGGGCAAGCGCTTGGTCCACGTCTTGGACCAGCAAGGTCTCGGCCTCTTGATCTGCCAGGTGCGTCTTAAGGTCGTAGTCGGCAGCGAGCAGCTCGTTTTGACGCTGCAGCTCCATGCGACGGTGTGCCAGTTCACGGTTAAGCTCGTTGAGATCCGACACGTCTTGGGCAAGCAGGGCCGATCCGCCCAGCAGTGGAAAGGCTCGGTACATCACATCGGGATTGGACTCCACGGCAAAGGCATGGGCATGCCCGTGTTCCTGGGCTCGCAGCTCTTCGCACACGCCCGCCGGCATTGGCTTTGACACCGGCGTGGCATAGACCTCCTGCAGGTCGCGCGTTAGAACTTTGAGGTCAAGCGGCAAGGTGTCGAAGATGCCGGCGATGTCGTGATATGACGGAATGACACCACAATCGAGACAGATTTCCATCGCCACCACGCACAAGACGCAATAGATGAGCGAGAAGTTGAGCCTCCATGCCCAGGGCACGCGCAACGCATATGAGATGGCAAAGAACGCGCCGCCCAGCAGCACGAGCGCCGCCGTGCCCGAGAAACGTTGGATGCGAAAGGACGAGGACCGGCCCACCAGGATAAAAAAGGCCACAAAGTTAAAGGCCGTCCACACGAGGACGGCGAAATAACCCCAGCCGTACGTGTAATCGTTGCTCCAGGTGTCGCTTGTACGGTCAAAGTGGAAGACCTGCTGGTGAAAATCGTTGGTGAGCACAAATCCGATAAGCAGGATAGCCACAATCCACAGCGCAGCGCAGTAGCGGCGACCCAGGCGGTGTTGCTCCAGGCCCGCAAGGCGCAGACCACACAACTGGTAGAGCAGCGGAATGAGTGTCATGGGCACGTAGTACAGGTACCACAGCACGGTGGCATAGAACGGCGTGAACGACTTGTACTTGAGAATGACTTCGATCATCCACAGGGCGCAGATGGTGGCGACGGCAACAAGGCGGCGGCGCAGCACATAGTCCAAACAGCGCAGATAGACCGATACGCCCCAGATCGAAAATATAATTGCGGCGACAAGCAGCGGGAGAGAGCTCGAGTGGGCGAGCGCATCCACGACCTCTTCGGACACCTCGCTATAGGCGGGCACGGCGTTAGAAAGCTTGGGGTCGAAGGCGAACAGCGCCGGCAAGACTGCCAAAAGCATGAGGAACAGCGCGGTGATGGCGCCGGCGATAGCAAAGACGCGGTGGCGGTACACCTGATGTGTTATGCCAACAAGGAATCTCGGCATGGCGAAGAGCCTGCCGCCCCTGGGATCCGCAGCCGGTGCGGTCCGGGCGGCCGCGTGGCCGATATGTCGCTCGCGGGTACCCATAGTGCTTTTAGTGTACCGACAGATGGGTCGAAAAAGCGGGCCGCATGTCCCAAAATCCGCAGACGGCAAGGCGCCCGGCAAGCATTAACTGCTCGCCGGGCGCCTTGGTCAGGAGGCTACGGTTATCGGGAAAGCCTAGGCCAAATCTTCGCCGTTGGTGGCGATAACCTTCTTGTACCAGTCGAAGCTCTTCTTTTTGGAGCGCTTGAGGGTGCCGTTGCCCGCATCATCGCGGTCCACATAGATAAAGCCGTAGCGCTTGGACATCTCGCCCGTACCGGCGGATACCAGGTCGATCGGGCCCCAGGTGGTGTAGCCCAGCAGGTCAACGCCGTCCTCGGTCACCGCATCGCGCATCGCGGCGATATGCTGGCGCAGGTAGTCGATACGGTAGTCGTCGTTGATGGAACCATCCTCCTCGACAACATCCTTGGCGCCCAGACCGTTCTCAACCACAAACAGCGGCTTCTGATAACGGTCGTACAGGTCGTTGAGCGTAATACGGAAGCCCAGCGGATCGATGGCCCAGCCCCACTGGCTCTCCTGCAGGTAGGGGTTCTTGGCGCCGGCGAAGGCGTTACCCTGGGTGCGCTCGACATCGGGGTTATCGGCACCGGCGGAGCAACGGGTGCTGTAATAGCTAAAGCTGATGAAGTCGACGGTGTTAGTGGCCAGGATCTCGCGGTCCTCGTCGGTCATGCCCACATCGATGCCTAGACGCTCGAGCTTCTTGACGGCATAGGTCGGGTAGTAGCCGCGACTCTGGACGTCGACGAAGAAGTAATTGTCCTGGTTGTCGAGCTGTGCCTGGCGCACATCGCCCGGACGGCAGCTGTAGGGGTAGTAGCTACCTGCGGCGAGCATGCAGCCGATCTTGATCTCGGGGTCGATCTCGTGGGCGATCTTGGTTGCCCAAGCGCTGGCGACAAGCTCGTTGTGAGCGGCAAGGTACTCGACGGCCTCCTTGTTCTCGCCCTCCTCAAAGACCAGACCGGCACCCATAAACGGCAGGTGCAGGATCATATTGATCTCGTTAAAGGTAAGCCAGTACTTCACCAGACCCTTGTAGCGGGTGAAGATCGTAGTCGCGAGGTTCTTGTAGAAGTCGATGAGCTTGCGATTGCGCCAGCCGCCGTACTCCTTGATGAGGTGAATCGGGCAGTCGAAGTGCGTGATGGTCACGAGCGGCTCGATGCCGTGCGCCTGACACTCACGGAACACGTCCTCGTAGAAGGCCAGGCCAGCCTCGTTGGGCTCGGTCTCGTCGCCGTTGGGGAAGATGCGGGTCCAAGCCAGGCTCATACGGAAGGTCTTAAAGCCCATCTCGGCAAAGAGGGCGATGTCCTCCTTGTAGTGGTGATAGAAATCGATGCCGGTCTGCGCGGGATAGTAATAGCCGTCCTCGAAGTCGAGCATCTTGCGCTGGCCGGAGACCACCGCATAGCGCTCGGGGCCGTGCGGAGCCACGTCCACGTTGGCAAGGCCGCGGCCGTCCACGTCGTAGGCGCCCTCGCACTGGTTAGCAGCCGTCGCGCCGCCCCACAGAAAGTCATTACGGAAAGCCATGCATCAATCCTTTCGCACGCTGTTGTCATAGGCTCAGTATCCCTACAAACAACGCGTCGCTCAACGGCAACGACGCAGGCCGATACTTCTTTTCACGCGCGGGTGCTCGGCAGCCGCCCCGTCTGACACTTTTTGATACCCGCCTGCCCAAACCACCAACCACCACAAAGGGGACGGGCACCTTTGTGGTGGTTTGGGCAGGTTTGTCTCGATCTGTAACAGTTAGGCAGCCAAAACCGGGCCTGGTGTTACAGATCGAGATTTTCGGACGGCCCTCTACGGTTTGTCTCGATCTGTAACAGGTAGAGACGATTTAGCCCGCTAGATGTTACAGATCGAAACAGAAGATTCTAGTCGCAGGCGATGTCGAGGTTCTTGCCGATGAGGTCCACGCAGCCGCCCTCTCCGGCGGGATATTTGACTGAATAGGAAAGAAAGGAAAAAATAGGAAAAAAAGGAAAGGAGACTCATGACTGAAACCATCTTCTCCCCCTCATTTGGAAATCGCCCGTCCTATCTGGTGGGGCGCGGGAGCGTGATTTCGACATTCATCTCCGGCCTTGAGCAGGAGCCGGGCAATCGAGACCGAGCCATGCTCATGCTCGGCCAGCGAGGCAGCGGCAAAACGGTTCTGCTGTGGGAACTTGCCGATCGCGCACGCAAGCTCGGCTTTGTTGTCGCCACGCCCACCGTAGCCTCCGAGGATATGCTCGAGCGCATTGTTGAGAAAATCCAGGAAGCAGGCGAGCCGTACGTCAATAAACGCCGCCTTCCCAAACTCACAAGCGGCAGTCTAAGTGTTTTTGGGTTCTCGGCAGGCCTCGAGTTCACACGAGACGTGCAGGAGACCAAGAGCTTTCAGTTCAAACTCACGCAGCTCGCGCGCAAACTGACCGAGCAGGGACACGGCACCCTCATCCTCATCGACGAGCTCCAAGCAAATTCACCCGAGATCAGACAGCTCGTCACCGCCTATCAAGAGCTCGTCGGCGAGGGACTCAACGTCGCGCTCGTCATGGCGGGCCTCCCGGGAGCAGTCTCCGCGACACTCAACGACCGCGTACTGACATTTCTCAACCGCGCATGCAAAGTCACGCTCGAACCGCTTTCAGTCGGAGATGTCGATGCATATTATCAACGGGCTTTCGAAGAGCTCAACCTTGATATTCCAGGCGATCTTCGCCTCCGTGCCGCTCGTGCAACCCAAGGTTCGCCCTATATGCTGCAGCTCATCGGCTACAACATCGCCAATCGTTGCGAGGCCGGAAAACGCGTAACGCCAGAGCAAGTCGACGGAGCTATCGAAGCGTCAAAGGCCGATTTCGAAAACGATGTTTGTGAAACGACGCTCGCCGCGCTATCGGACCAAGACGTCGCGTTTCTCGACGCAATGATTGATGACGAAGACGCCGTCTCGCGCATTTCCGATGTTGCGAAGCGCATGTCAGTCACACCCGACTATGCGCAAAAGTATCGCCGTCGCCTCATCGACGCCGGCGTTATCGAACAAGCGCGCCGCGGTTACGTGCGTTTCGCTGTTCCATATATGGCCGACTATCTGCGCAGCCAGCTCTAGGCAGCCACCACAAAGGGGACAGGCACCTTTGTGGTGGTTGGGGCGGTTTGTCTCGATCTGTAACAGTTAGGCCGTCAAAATCGGGCCTGGTGTTACAGATCGAGATTTTCGGGCGGCCTCTACGGTATGTCTCGATCTGTAACAGGTAGAAACGATTTAGCCCGCTGGATGTTACAGATCGAGACAGAAGATTCTAGTCCACGGCGATGTCGAGGTTCTTACCGATGAGGCCCACATAACCGCCTTCGGCAGCCTTGGGGCTGTCAGCATGGCAGAGGACCCACTTGTCGGCCTTCCAGTAGCAGTAGCTGTCACCGGCGGCAGGCATGTCGGCTGCAGCCTCGGGGCGCGGGCCGTTGGTGCCGGCGGGCAGCGCCACCATCACCTGGAAGCCGCCGTCGTCGACCATGCAGGGCGTGTAGTGGAGCGTGGTGTTGAAAACCTCAACAAGCGTGCCGGCCGGCACGCGGAACGCCTTGACGCACGCGGTATCGAGCTTGCCGTCCTCGATCTCCCAGCGATGCGCCACAAGCAGGATAAAGTCGCGGGCGCCCAGGTTGAACTCGCTCGCGCGGTGGTACTCCAGGCAGTCGAGACGCGTGTTGTGGCCGTTGCACCAGCCCAGCTGGAAGGGACGACCGCCAAACATGAGAAAGCCCAGCTTATCGGCATCCATGACACCCTCGAGCTCGGGCGCGGAGGCCACATACTTGCTGCCCTCGGGGACGGGCGTGGAGGCAAGTGCCTCGAGCACGGGCGACGTAAGCTCGGACGGAACGTTATCCCAAACGTTGCCATAGGACTTGAACTCGGGATCAGAGACAGAGTAGATATGCATGTTCGCTCCTGTTCGTTTGTGTGACAGTATGAACATTCTAGAACAATCTTGTTCTGTTTTGAGCACTCGGCATAAAAAAGCGCTCCGCAAAGAGCGGGAGCGCTTCTGGCACAAACGTTATTCCTGCAAGCAGCCTTACGCCTGCTGATAGTGCAGGTGCTTCTCGTCGATATCGGCCAGGTCACGGTCGAGATAGCGGCGCGCGAGCCAGTTTGCCATGGGGAGGTTCTGGTCCAGGTAGTTACCGCACTCCTCGGGAGCGGCTCCGGGGACATCGCCCTCAAAGCCGGCGACAAACTCGAACAGCTCACGCACGAGCGGCAGAATCTCCTCGCTCGTCACCTCGCCAAACACGACGAGATAAAAGCCCGTGCGGCAGCCCATGGGGCCAAAGTAGACAATGCGGCTCGACCACTCGGCATGATTGCGAAGGAACGTCGCGCCCAAGTGCTCGATGGTGTGGCACTCGGCCGTGTTCATAACCGGCTCCTTATTGGGCGTGGTCAGGCGCAGGTCAAAGGTGGTGACGGCGGCGCCGGTCGCCGGATCGCGGTCGATGCGGCTCACATACACGCCGGGCTCAAGCAGCAGATGGTCAACGGAAAAACTCGCGATGCGCTCCATGGAAAATCCTCTCGATAGTCAAATTGGGACGAGGCTCTTTTAGCTGGTTCGAATGGTCGCACCAATCATACCAGTCAAAAAAGCCCCGTCCCAAAAAGACAACTTAGCCCAGGACGCGGGCCATGCGCGTCTTGAACTCGGACAGGAAGCGCGGGGCATCCACGGTCAGCGCCACAAGCGCGCTCTTGTCCGGATCGGATAGGCGGCGCTCGTCGCAAATGGTGCGGCCTCGATACTCGCCCAGCAGATCAACACGCAGATTACAGCCGAGCGCGCCCACGAGCGTGGGGTCGATCGCCACGGCAACGGCCAGCGGATCGTGCAGCGCACAACCACCCAGGTAGGGGGCGTTCATCTCGTACGAGCCAATGTAGTGCTCCACCATGCTCGCAAACGCGCAACCGGCCATGGTGCCCGAGCCCGTCCAGCCGGCAATGTCGCGACGCGTGAGCACCACGCGATGCGTCACATCCAGACCCACCATAGTGAGCTTGCGGCCCGAACGCAGCACGGCATCGGCCGCCTCGGGATCGCTTGCCATGTTGGCCTCGGCACCCGCACTCACGTTTCCGGGCACGGTAAGCGCACCGCCCATCACAACCACGCGACCGATAGACATCATCGCCGCCGCATCGCGCTCCAAGGCAAGTGCCAGGTTGGAGAGCGGACCGGTCGCCACGTAGATCAGATCGGGGCCATAGGTGCGCGCGGCATCGATCAGATAATCGACCGCCGCGTTGCCATCAGCCGACGTCGCCCCCACCGGCTCGTACGGCGACGCGGGCACGCTCGCCCCGCCAATGCCGTTCTTGCCGTGGATGAGCGTGGTGGACGCCGGCGGTGTATAGGGCTCAGTCGCCTTAATGGGACGATCGGCGCCCAGGTACACCGGAATCTCGGGGCGACCCAGCAGATCGAGCACTGCCAGGCAGTTGTGCGCCGATTGCTCGACGCGCACGTTGCCAAAGCACGTGGTGATGCCCACGAGCTCCACCTCGGGGCTCGCGATGGCATAGGCAAGCGCCATCGCATCGTCCACGCCCATATCCAGATCAAGGATCAGCTTCTTGATTGCCATTGTTCTACTCCGCTTCTCCGTCTTTATCGTTTAACCAAACCAATGTTCAACTTCGGCGCGCGTGGGAATCGACTGTTGCGCGCCCAAGCGCGACACCGTCACCGCCGAGGCGCGTGCACCCGCCGCCATGCACTCAAAGAGCGGCAAGCCCTCTAAGCGAGCCGCGGCAAGCGCACCGATAAACGTATCGCCCGCGGCCGTCGTATCGACCAACGTGTTCGATAGTGCCGGCATGTGCAGCAGCTCACCGCCATCGCCGAGCGCAACCGAGCCGGCGCCGCCCAGCGTGATGACCGCAGCTCCGGCACCCTTGGCGAGCAGGGCATTGAGCGCCGCGGCGCAGCTCTCATCGTCCTTGGGCAGGATACCCGTCAGAACCTGGCACTCGGTCTCGTTGGGGCAGACCAAGTCGATCGCAGGCCAGGCCTCCGCAGGCAACTCACAGGCAGGCGCTGGATTAAAGATCGTATAGAACCCCAGCTCGTGAGCGCAAACAAGCGCCTCGGCAGTCGCTGCAAGGTCACATTCGCCCTGGGCGATAAAAACGCTGCCAGCCGCCGGAGCGAACTCGCATGCATCGCCATCGAACTCATCGGCCACCAGGTGCCTCAGCACGCAGGCAACGTCCTCGCCCGCAAGCGCATGGTTAGCGCCCGGCGACAGCACGATGCGGTTGTCGCCCTCACAGCGAATGATGGTCGCCGTGCCCGTCTCCACGTCATCGCGAAGCGCCACAAACTCAACGCCCACGCCGGCATCCTGAAGCCCCGCCACGAGCACATCGCCAAACGCATCGCGCCCGACCGCGCCAATCATGCACGTGCGCGCACCCATGCGCGCGGCGGCGACGGCCTGGTTAGCGCCCTTGCCACCGGCGTTGGTGATAAAACCGCTGCCGCCGACGGTCTCACCCGCGCGCGGCATGCGCTCGCACGCCACCGAAAGGTCCATGTTCATGCTGCCGAACACCGCAACGATGCCGCGATCTGCCATGGAAACCTCCTCATCTGCGGGCCTTATGCCCACCGTCGGCCGTCGATCGTGCACTCTCGCACCCCCTATAACTTTAGTTCACTTTGATGTGGACGCGCGCTTGAGCTTGCGCCAGCAGCAAGCATTCACAGGAGCAGGCAGTTACAATGAAGGCGTGCTGATTATTCTCGTCATTGGATGATGTTTTATGGAACAACTCTCGCAATCGGGCTCGCGCGGTCGACGCCGCACGGGCAACGAGCCGGCGCCGCACAAACGTGTGAAGGGCGAACGCCGTGCCAACGAGCCGCGACGCACCGCGAGCCCCCATCGCGCTTCTGCTAACAACGCGGGCCGCGCCCACACTCCCGCCGCGGAGCAGACGCCCGCTCGCCCCAAGTCCCGCTACATCCCTGCGCTCGACGGTCTGCGTACGCTCGCCGTCGTCGCAGTGGTGCTCTATCACCTTAACCTCACGTGGGCTCAGGGCGGCCTGCTTGGCGTCACGATCTTCTTTGTGCTTTCGGGCTATCTGATCACGCGCTTGCTGCTCAACGAAGTCGCTAAGACCGGCCGCATCGACCTCAAGAGCTTCTGGATTCGCCGCATCCGTCGCCTAGTCCCCGCCGTGGTAACGGTAGTGTTTGTAACCTGCGCGCTGTGCACTATCTTTAACCACGTGATGCTCACCAAGATGCGCCCCGACATCCTGCCGTCGCTGCTGTTCTTCAACAACTGGTGGCAGATTGCCCAAAACGTCTCGTACTTCAATGCTCTGGGCGACCCCTCGCCGCTCACGCACTTTTGGTCGCTTGCCATCGAGGAACAGTTCTACCTGATTTGGCCGCCACTGCTGTTTGCCATGGTATCCATGCATGTGAGCAAACCCAACACGCGCCGCGTGGTTCTGGGCCTTGCCGCGGTATCTGCCCTCGCCATGATGGTGCTTTACAACCCTGCCGCCGACCCCAGCCGCGTGTACTACGGCACCGACACCCGTGTGTTCTCGCTGCTGCTGGGTGCCTGGATGGCCTTTATCCCCGATCGCGACCTGGCGCCGGTGCGCCTCGCTCGTCGTTTGGGGCTCAATCGCCTAGCTGGCGCCGCCAAGCACGGCAAGAACGCCGAGGGCAAGCCTGGCGAGAAGGCCGACGAAGCAGCCGAGACCGCACCGGCACAGCCGAGCGCCCTCGTGCGCTTTTGGTCCTCGCCCGCATCCATCGATGTGTTGGGCGTCGTGGGCCTGGTTGGCCTTGCCGCCATGGTCGCGCTCACCAACGGCTACACCGCCTTCCAGTATCGCGGAGGCACGCTGTTATGCTCCGTCCTCACGCTCATGGTCATCGCGGCCTGCGTGCAGCCCCAGGGAATGGTTGCCCGCGCGCTGTCCGCCGAGCCACTCGTGTGGGTTGGCAAGCGCTCGTACAGCATCTACCTGTGGCACTATCCGCTGCTGTTGCTCATGAACCCGGTCGCCAACATCAACGACACGCCCTGGTGGCAGTATATCTTGCAGGTACTTGTGGTGGTCGCCGTGGCCGAATGCTCATATCGCTTTATCGAGACGCCGTTTAGAAAGGGCGCCTTTGGGCGCACCGTGTCCGAGTTCCGCGACGGCACCACCACGCCCGCCAACTGGGCACGCGCGCACGTCCCTGTCTGCGCAGCCTGCGCTGTCGTGTTGGTCGTTGCACTGGGCGGCCTGATCTTTGTGCCCGAGACGTCTGCGCTGAGCGGCGAGGGCGCCGAAGTTCTGAACAAGGAAGCCAAAAACACCGCTCCCACCGACCAGCAGGCGGCCGACGACACCGACAAGGACAACGACGGCTTCCCCGATGGCTCCTACGATCTGCTTATGATCGGCGACTCCGTGTCGCTGCGTGCCGTAGACACCTTTGACGGCGTGTTCCCGCACAGCCATATCGATGCCGAAAAGGGCCGCCAGTTTGATGCGGGCCGCACGACATTTGAGGGCTATATCCAGCAGAACCTTGCCGGCAAGATCGTGGTCTTTGCCCTGGGCACCAACGGCTTGGTAACCGACGACCAGATCGACGCCATCATGGCCGATGCGGGAGATAAGCGTATTGTGGTGTTTGTGAACACGCGCAGCCCGCAGCCGTGGGTTGGCTCTACCAACCAGGCCATCGCCAACGCCGCTACGCGCTACAAGAACGTACGCGTTATCGACTGGTACGGATACAGTGCCAACCGCAACGACCTGTTCGATGGCGATGGCACGCACCTATCGACCACTGGCGTGACTGAGTACCTCAACTTGATCCACGATGCAGTCAAGAAGGACCTGCCCGTACACCCCGAGGATCACGTCAACGATCCGCAGCCAGCAGCCGTCAAGTCTGCCACCGACGCGCTCGTCAATGCGCTTGCCTTCAAGCCGCACAAGCTGGGCGCCGACAAGTAACCTGCAGCAAACAACCCAAAATCACTCTATTCGAGCCGGCCCCAAGAGGTCGTGGGCAAAAAACAGGCCGCAGTCCATCGCTGCGGCCTGTTCGGAAGCAAAAGTGGGCGTTAAGCGCTGTAGCCCATCGCTTGCAGCACAAACATGACGACTGTCAGCACCGTAATCACGGCGATAGTCGCCCAAGTGAGCACGTTCCACACACGGCCGTTGCGGTTGGCACCCATGATGTGACGGTCGGCGGCGATAACCACCTGGAACACCAGAACCACGGGCAGCAGCACGCCATTGATGACCTGCGAGGTCATCATAATCTGGAACAGATCGACGCCGGGCATAAGCACCAGCACGGCAGAGATACCGATGATGGCCGTAATGATGCCGCGGTAAACCGGGGCCTCGTCCCAGCTGCGGTCGGCACCGCGCTCCCAGCCAAATGCCTCGCAGATAGCGCTCGACGTAACGCCCGGCAGCACGCAGGCAGCCAAGAAGCTCGCCGCGACCAGGCCCGAGGCAAACAACACCGTGGACCACTGACCCGCAATAGGCTCCAGCGCGCGGGCAGCATCGGCGGCATCGCTAATCTGAATACCCGCCGGGAACAACACCGTACCGGTCGTGATGATAATAAAGCCGGCAATGATATCGGCGGCAAGCGAGCCGCTCACAGTATCGATGCGCTGCAGCACGATATCGTCCTCGCCCGCGTTCTTATCGACCACGTTGTTCTGCGCCAAGAAAATCATCCACGGCGCGATGGTGGTACCGATCGTTGCGACCACGAGCGACACGTAGCTGGGGTCATTTTGAATGTTAGGCACGACCAGGTCGACCGCGACCTCACCCCAGTTGGGGCCAGCCATGAACGCGGCGACAATATAGGTCACGAACACGCAGCTCACCAGCAGCAGAATCTTCTCGATGCGCTGGAAACTACCCGACATGGTAAGCATCCACACCAGCAGCGCCACCAACGGCACCGAGATGCTCGCCGGCACGCCAAAGAGGGCAAGGCCGCTCGCAATACCCGCAAACTCCGAAATGGTCACGGCTGTGTTGGCGATCAACAGCGCCGCCATAGCAAGTACACTCTTGCGCACGCCAAAGCGCTCGCGAATGAGCGATGCCAGGCCCTTGCCCGTGACGCAGCCGCATCGTGCCGCGGTCTCCTGCGTCACGATGAGCAGCACAGTCATGACGGGAAGCATCCAGAGCATCTTGTAACCATAGCTGGCGCCCGCGCTGGAATACGTTGCAATGCCGCCGGCGTCATTGCCCGAAAGCGCCGCCAGCAGACCGGGACCCATAGCGCCAAAGATGGCCGCGATGGTCAACTTTTGCTTGGTGCCCGACTTTTGCTTGGTATTTTGCACGCGACCACCTAACCCATGACCGACATGGTGAGCAGCACCGCAGCGGCGCAGTACGCTACGCACGAGATCATGACGGCAATAACGTTCATGGCGGTGCCCGACGTGTTAAGGTCATGCTCGTCACGCCAGAACAGCACCATCAGGTAAATCACGGCGCTCATGTTGCCAACCAGGCAAATGATGGCAGCGATATTAAAGCAGCCGGTAAAGAGCTGCTCCTCAAACATGGGCGCATCGGGGAACGCGGCGGTGCGCACCAGCTGCGCGCACAGGTAGGTCACGAGCGAAAGGATCAGGCCCATACCCGTGCTCTGGAAGAAGAATCCCAGGTACGGTTTGGGCTCGTCGTCGTGGCCGTCGTACTCGAGGAAGTAGTTCTTGACGAACGACACCATGCGCGAGGCCGCCAGCAGCACGAGCGGCATGGCGCACATGGGGAACACCACCAGATGCGCGGAGCCGAGCGCCGTTCCCAGCACGGTCGCCATGATGCACGACGCGATGCCCCATACAACAACCCAGTACTGGCGATGCACGAACCAGCTGAGCACGTTCGTCGAGTCGTCCGACGCGCTATCGCCCGAGCCGACACCGGCGATCTGCAGGTCCTCCTGATGCTCCTCGGCGATAACGTCCATGGCGTCGTCGAAGGTCACGATACCCAGGATATGACGGTTCTCGTCGCAGACAGGGATGGCAACCAGGTCGTACTTGGTCATCTCGTCCGTCACGTCTTCCTGGTCCTCGTCGGGCGACACATAGACCAGGTCGCGATAGGCCAGCTGACCCAGCGTGGCGTCGCGGTCGGCTACGATCAGCGTGCGCAGCGAAAGCACGCCGGTCAGCATGCCGCTCGGATCCTCGGTATAGACGTAGTAAACGCTCTCGAAGTCCTCGTCGAGCTCGCGAATCGCCTCGATGGCATCGCCGACCGTTGCCGTGGCGGGCAGGGAGACAAACTCCGAGGTCATGATGCGGCCGGCGGTGTTGTCCTCATACCCCAGCAGGTTACGAATCGCCTTCTCCTCCTTGACGCCCATCAGGCGCAGGAGCTTCTCGGCCTTCTCGTAATCGAGCTCGTCGATCAGGTCAGCTGCATCGTCCGGGTCCATCATGGCCAGCATCGACGATGCGTCCGTGTCGGACAGGCCCTCGAGCATCTCGGTCATAAGCTCGTCGTCATCGAACTCCGAGATGGCCTCGGCGGCCTGGGCAGTATCGAGCTGCGCAAACACCTGCGCGCGTAGGCGCGGGTCGAGCTGCTCGATAATGTCGGCGATGTCGGCAGGGTGCAGCTCGCCGAGCGTCTTGTGCGACACCGAGAGTTGAATGTTCTTGGTCGAGCGGTCGAGCAGGTCCATGTAGGACCAAGCGATGATGTCCTCACTGAGCGGCTTGCCTAGGTGCTTCATAAAGCCTTCGACGATATGCTCGAGCGCGGGGCTGATGGCGCGTAGCAGACCGCGGGCACCGACCTCGGCACCCAGCAGGCGCAGCTGGTTTTCGCCCGACATGGAAAACTTGATGTCGTTTACGCGCACGACCTTCATGCCCTGCGTGTCGACAATCTGTTTGTTGAGCACGTCGCGGGCAAGCAAGAGTTCGGTCGGCTGCAGGTACGAAAAACGGATTTCGGTGGCCGACGTCTTAAGGTGTACACCCGTCTCGTCGATACGGTCGACCCATTTGCGCCAGCTGATCATAAACGGCGTCTTGCCGGGTCCGCGAAACGCGAGCGACGTCACGTGCGGAAAAACTTCGCCGGTAGCAATACCAAAATCGTTCACCACGCCGAGCTTTTCGCCGTCGACGTCCAAGACCGGCAATTTGAGCATCTCACTCAGATAATTCAATGGTGCTCCCCATCATTATTCCTCCGAACGCGGCCGCATATGCGACGTCCGGGGGCTTCTGGATATGTATACGCATGCGCGGGCGGCACGCCGCTCGACGCTTACACCCCGTGCATGCGCAAAAAGCACCTGCATGGGGTCATCGACTGTATGGTCGAGGTTTGGATTTCACCTGTAACCTTTCTCTTGACCCTCATTAACCGCAGTAACTATAGCATCAGCATCGCCCTGCGGCATCGAATTTATGCGCTGCACATTGCAGGCATACCAAACGCTGGCGTATCCGTGACATAGCCATTGGGGACGTTCTTAAATGACTACCCAATGACTACTCTGTGGTGTCGTCGTCCTCGACAAGTTGGGGGAACACGGCGTCCTTGGGCATGGTGACCTTCGTCAGCGAGGTGAACTTTTTGCTCAGCGACGTGTCCGTCTTGACCAGGTCGCTGAGCGTCACGATCTTGTAGCCGTCGGCAATGAGGCCGTCGATAATCTGCGGCAGCGCCTCGAGCGTCTGCTCGGCGCATTCGTCTCTGTCGGTGAGCAGCACGATATTGCCCGGCGTCACCGAATCGAGCACCGTCGAGACCTGCTCGTCGGCACCGTTGAGCAGCCAGTCGCCCGAGTCAATATTCCACGAGACCACGGCGGAGACCAGATCCATCGCATCAATCCAGTTTTGCTCGTCAAAGGCAGCGTAGGGAGCACGCAGCAGCATCGTCTTCACGCCAGTCGCCGACTTAATCGCATCGGTGCCTTTCGTGATCTGTTCGCGTACCGCCTCACGGTCCTGACCCTTGAGAGAATCGTCGCTGTAGCCGTTGGATCCGATCTCGCACCCGGCATCGACAATCGCCTTGGCCGTGGCAGGCGAGGCCTCGGCCGCATCGCCCGAAAGGAAGAACGTCGCGGTGACGCCCTTTTCCTTGAGCACCTGCAAGATCTGTTTGGTAGCGCCGCTCGGACCCTCGTCAAACGTCAGCGCCACGTACTTTTTGTTGCCCTTGGGCGCCACGCTGACGCACGCAACAACGCAATCGGTGGCGGGCACAACCTCGCCGCGGTCTTGCGTCTTGCCCGACTGCTCACCAACCCACACCTCGGAGCGGCCCTGGACACCCCATGTCTGCACATACTCGATAGCGCCCGTGCCCTCGACCTTAAGCTTGGGCTCGATAACCGTAGCCTGAACCTCGTGCTTCTCGTAGGTGTTACGGCCATCCTTGACCGTCACCTTCTCGCCGCCCTCAAGTTCGCGGCTATCCCATTTGCCCTGTTTCACGCGCTTGCCGTCGACCTTCACCGACAGCTTTTCGCCCCCATGGCGCTTGAGCACGCTGTCATCGACGGCCAACAGGTCGCCTGCGTCGTAGGTATCGGTCAGCTCCTGATCGTCGATGAGATTTTGCAGCGTAGAGCCGACGCGCACCGCAGTCTCCTGGCCGTTGAGGACGACATCCACGCTGCGATTGACGTAGCCCACAACGGCAGCGATAAACAGTACGAGCGCGCAACCCACGGCGATGAGCGCATAGGGCAGGCGAGACGAACGACGGGGCGTGCGGCTGTTGCCGATGCGAGCGCTGCGATCGCTAAACCCACGGCTATGGTTGAGGTACATCGCGCCGGGCTTACGGCGACGCTTGCGCTGGCCGCTGGGCAGCTGCCCCAGGTCGCGGCGCGCCGTCGGACGCGCACCCGAGCGCCCGTTTAAGTTGGATCCGTTTTGGCGCATGTGCCCTCCCCCATAAACGCAGCAAGCCGGAGCAATAGGTCTCCGGCTTGCCTCCCATCATTTGGTACGTCGCTATTTGCTAGCTTTTGACGAGCCCCCGCTCGCCTTTTGATATTCGTCCTTAAAGGCCTTGAACATGCCGCGCGTCTTGCCGAGCTGCTTGCCCAGTGCGCGACTGCCCTTGTCCACGGCAACCGATCCCTTGTCGTCGAGCACCTTGGCGCCCTTTTTGACCTTATCGCCCACCACGACGCTGGCCTCGGCGGCCTTGGCAGCCGCACCGCCCGAATACCCGAGCGACTTGACCTCGTCTGAGACGACCATCGCGCCGTTCTCGTAGCCACGCAGCATCGTCGGCGGCACCTGCGTGTCACCAACCAAAACACTCGAAGCAGCACCGGCGGTCACATAGAATGCCTGCACGATGCCCGAGCGTGGCTTGAACTCAACGTCCGAGCAATAGCCCACGACGTCGCCCGATTCCGTGCGCACGTCCATACCGACCCAGATGATGCAATCGTCCAGGTTGATGTCGAGGCGCTTGGCGGCGGCGGCATCATACGTGCCTTTGACGTCATCGACCGCAATGGCGCCCTCGTAGACGCCAATGGCGTCGAGCGCTACGAATCGGTCGGGGCGCTCGATCATGCCCGCGATATCGGACTGGCGGACCATAAAGCCGACCACGCGCGTACCGCCCGGGGTAAAGACCGGAAAGTGAATCTTTCCGAGCTTTTTAGGGCTGCGCGGCGTGCCGTCCTTTTTGGTGCGCTTGTCCTCGGTAGGCTTGCGATAGATCTTGGCGCCGACAAAATCCCCAGCGCGCATTATGCCTCGGTCGAGGGCTCCGCAGCCTCGGTATCAGCCTCGACGGCGTTCTCGACCACGACGTCGGCGGCAGGCGTCACGTTGCCGCCCGAAATGGCGTCGTTGAGCTGCTCGCGCAGCTGGTCCATGCGCTCGCGGGCCAGGTCGACCTTGGCGCGCAGGTCGTCGGTCTTGGCGTCGACCATCGGGCCAAAGTCATTCACCGCAGCACGGGCCTCCTCGGCGCCGTGCTCGTAGGTGTCGCGCATATTGTCCCAGGCATCGTTGGCGATATCGGCAGCCATGGCGCGGGTCTCGGCGCCCGAGCGCGGGGCCAGAGCAACGCCGATAATAGCGCCGGCAGCGACACCAAAAAGTGCGCCGGAGACAAAGCTGAAAGTCTTACCCATGATCATTCCTCTCCTGCGGGCACGTCGGTGCCCACCGTTTGAATGCTGTCCATTATACCCGCAGCGCATCACTTGCCGCTCCGCTCATCTGCGTACGGCAAAAGCGCAGGTACGTGATGGTGATAAACGAGTAGGCCTATTCCTGAGGCATAGCCGGCATGGCCACCGTGGCACCCGGGTCCTCGCCGGCGCCGTCCACGAGCGGCAGGCCGCCCTCATGCGCAGGTCCTGCCGGAACCGTCGCCGCGCCGCCAAAGACAGCCGCGGAAGCCTCGTGGTTCTCGGCAACCGCGCCCTCGGTATCAATCGCCACCTGGGGCTCGTCGTCAAAGTTGGGAACGCCCTGGGGCTCGGTGGGAACGGGCTCGGCGGTCGCATCGGCAACGGGCTCGGCGTCGACCGGCACATCGCCCTCGTCAGCGCCCTCGTCCTCGGCAGCATCTTCGCCGTTCGCAGCGGCGACGGCCTCGTGAGGATCCTTGCCCTCGGCCTCGGCGCGCATGCCCAGCACCAGGTTGCGCAGGCCCGCGACCGTGCCTTCCACGTCGGGGGCAGGCTGGTCGGCGTGCAGGTACGCCCAGTCCATCATAAAGGTCGCTGACGACAGCGCACCGATGGCCAGTGAGTCGTCGGGGCACGAAAGCTCGACCTCAAAGACGCGCTCGTCGTGTTCGCTTACGCGCGTGCGGCCGCACGAGATGCTACCGGCAAGACCGGTCTCGTTCATGAGCTCGACCGTCACGTGCTCCAGCAGGTGGCAGAGCTCGGTCTGACCCATGCAGTCCTGGAACTCGCGGCCGGAATCGCCCAGGCACAGGTGCTTGGCAATCGCGGGCACCAGGTAGTACACGCGCGCCGTGGCCTCGATGTCCTCCGAGGTCATGAGCGGCATGCCGGGGTTCACCAGCACATGCGCGCAGATCTTGTCCTCGCTGACGGTGACCTTAAGGATGTTGAACAGGCCTGCCATAACTCTCCCCTACTCTTCCTTGTCCTACTCGTCGCCGTCGTGCGGATTCGCGGAACCCGCACCCGACGCCGCCGGCTTCTCTGCCGAAGACTCGGAATCTTTCTTATCGGTTTCGGCCGGAGCGATCACGCGAATAAGCGAGATGCGCTGGCCACGCATCGACTGCACTTTAAACTTGTACCCCGCGACCTCAAACACCTCTCCGATGTCGGGCACCGAGTCGCAAAGCTCCAAAATCCAGCCGGCGATGGTCTCATAATCATCGCTTTCCTCGAGCGGCCAACCAAGCTCAATCGCGTCATCGCACGAAAAACGCCCATCAACGAGCCACTCGCGGCGCGAAAGGCGCGTGAGATACTTGTTGTCGGGGTCGAACTCGTCCTCGATCTCGCCGACGATCTCCTCGACGATGTCCTCGATGGTGATGATGCCGGCCGTGCCGCCGTACTCGTCCACGACCACCACGATCTGGTCGTGCGAGGTCTGCATCTCGGACAGCAGCGGCAGGATGTCCTTGGTGTCGGGCACAAAGGTGGCGTCGCGCAAAAAGCCGGCGATGGGCTGGTCGCCCTTGCCGTCGAGCGCGGGCTGAATCAGGTCCTTGATGTGCGCGATGCCGGCGACGTTGTCGGGATCCTCGTGATAGACGGGGATGCGGCTAAAACCGGTCTGGCGCATGGTGGACAGCACGTCGGCGACCGTCTCGTCGTCCTCGCACATGGTGGTGTCCACGCGCGGCACCATGACCTCGCGGGCAACGGTGTCGCCCAGGTCGAAGATCTCGTGGATCATGCGCTTTTCCTCGTCGAGCAGGTCGTCCTGCTCCGAGACCATGTACTTGATCTCTTCTTCCGAGACGTTCTGGCGGTCGTCGGCACTCTTGATGCGCAGGATGCGGGCCAGACCATCGGAGCAGGCACCGGTCAGCCACACGAGCGGACGGGCGATCTTTTGGAAAAACGACAACGGCCCCACGACCTGCTTTGACACGCCCTCGGCATTGGCCAGGCCGATGCGCTTGGGGACGAGCTCGCCAATCACGATGGACACGAAGGCGACCGCGACGGTGATGATGACCGGCGCCAGGCCGCGCGCGATGGCGGAAAGCGGCGCGATGCCAAAGCCCATGAGCCACGTGGCGAGCGGGTCGGACAGACTCGTCGAGGCGACGGCGGACGAGGCGAAGCCCACGAGCGTAATGGCAACCTGGATGGTGGCGAGCAGCTGGTCGGAGTCGGCAGCCAGCTTAATGGCACGCTCGGCGCGCTTGTCGCCTTCCTCGGCCTCGTGCTCCAACACGGCGCGCTTGGCCGTGGTGAGCGCCATCTCGGACATAGAGAAGTAGCCGTTGATGAGGGTCAAAACGAGGGTAGTGATAAGGGAGATGGTTATGTCCATCGGGAGTTTCTCGAACCTCCAAGATTCGGGACGTTAGGTAGTAAGCGTAGGTGACGGATAGGGCAGTTGCGCCCAGCGGCCGCTTGGATGGGCCCGCGGGCACAGACGCGATCGCTAGATTACGAAGAGGATCACCGCCATGAACTGGAAGATACTGCCGGCGAGCACCCACAGGTGAAACACACTGTGCAGATAACGCACGTTTTTGGCGATGTAGAACGGCACGCCCACGGTGTAGCACACGCCGCCGACAGCGAGCAGGGCAAGTGCCACGGGGTTGAGCAGCGACACGAGCTCGGGCAGCTTAAAGACGACGAGCCAGCCCATCAGCAGATAGACCAGACCGCTTACCCAATGCGGCTGGCGCTCACGCAAAAAGCACTCGAGGGCGATGCCGATAATGGCGATGGCCCATACGGCAAAAAACAGCACGGGGCCACCGTCGTTTGCGAGCGTGATGAGGCAAAACGGCGTATAGCTGCCAGCTATGAGCAGGTAGATGCAGCTGTGGTCGATAATGCGAAACACACGCTTGGCACCCGCGGGCTGAATCGCATGGTAGAGCGTGGAGGCAAGGTATTCGAGAATAATGCTGGCACCGTAGACGATTGCCGCGGCCATATGCGCCGGACCGCCACCGCGAAGAGCGGCAAATACGATCAAGAGCACAAGGCCTGCGATGCCCAGCAGGCTACCGACACCATGGGTGACGGAGTTCATGATCTCCTCGCCCACCGAGTAGTGCGGAACGGCCGCGGTCTTGGGTCGCGGCTTAGAACTGTCGCTCGAATCGGACATGCCGGTTACATCCTCCAACGTAAAGAGTTCTCAACACTATATCAAAGCGTCTAGATACGTGCGAAATTTGCACCATATGTGACCCTTTGTTTACCCATTCTTTGCTTGTTGACGCATCAACGGCAAACGCCCATAATGCGCTTGCATTAAATGTTGATGTATTAACATCTTATAGGAAAGCTTCTTATGTCTCAAAACGCACGTTCCCATCGAAAGCTTAAGATAACCGTCGTTGTTGCGCTGGTGCTCGTTGTCGCGCTGCTGGGGTTTGCCGGAAACTTTTTGTTTGACTTTGCCCTGAACCCCCAAGCGCCCTACACCATGAAGATGATGCAGGATGGTAAGGCCGACAAAAAAGGTGAGCAGCCGGATGCCGAGGAAACCGAGGCGCGGGCGTGGTTTAAAGAGAACCGCGAGAGCAGCAGCCTCACCGCAGATGACGGAACCGAGCTCGCCGCTTGGTATTTTGCTGCACCGGAGAGCACGCACGACTACGCCGTCTGCCTGCATGGATATACCAACGAGCCCATCGGTATGGCCCGATACGCCAAACGATTCCACGACCGCGGCATGAACGTACTCGCACCAGCCGCCCGCGCCCACGAGCGCTCCGGCGGCGACTATATCGGCATGGGCTGGCCCGAGCGCCTCGACATCGTCGCATGGATCGAGCGAATCGTTCAGGCTGACCCCGAGGCGCGCATCCTGGTCTTTGGCGAGTCGATGGGTGCGGCAACCGCCATGAACGTCGCGGGGGAATCTCTGCCCGCAAACGTAAAATGCATTATCGAGGACTGCGGTTATACGAGCGTTTGGGACGAGTTTTCCCTGCAGCTCAAGGATGTGTTCGGCCTGCCCAGCTTTCCCTTGCTCGATGTAGCAAACTTGGTGTGCAACGTGCGCGCGGGCTACGACTTTCATAAGGCGAGCAGTGTGGAGCAACTCAAACACGCGACGGTTCCCATGCTGTTTATCCACGGCGACCAGGACACCTTTGTACCGTACAGTATGCTCGACCAAAACTACGAGGCGTGCGCCAGCAAGGTCAAGCAAAAGCTCACCATCCATGGCGCCACCCACGCCAAGAGTGCGCAAGTTGACCCCGAGCTCTACTGGAACACAGTCAATAACTTCCTCGACGAGCACTTTTAGGCAAAAAGCAACGTCTGGGGTTTTGTTGCCTAAAACGCCTTGTGGTCGGCGGTATTCGATTTTTCACCTCGCTTCCGAAAAGCCGCCCGTGAGCGCTGTGCTCACAGGCGGCTTTTACTTACGTTGCGCTGCTAAAAGAACGCGATTTGTCCAATAACCGGACGCTACTTGACCTCGATGAGCTCGTACTCGCTCGTGCCAAGGCCGATCTTCTCGGCATGCGCGATGCACGCGCGCCAGTCGGTGTCGGGATGCGTGATGCAGAAGGGATCCTTGGCCTGCTCGCCCTCCAGATGCTCGTGATTGTGCTCCATCTTGGCCGCGCTATCGGTGAGCTCGGTGTTGGGCAGCGGCTCGGATGCCATGACGGCATCGGCACAGGCCTGGTCGATGGCGACCGGGTCGAAGCTCGCGAACATGCCGATGTCGTTGACGATGGGCGTGTCGTTTTCGGGATGGCAATCGCAGTTGGGGCTGATGTCCATGGCGAGCGAAATGTGGAAGCTCGGGCGGCCGTCGACGACGGCCTTGGTGTACTCGGCGATCTTACAGTTGAGCACGTTGGCCGCGGCGTCATAGCCGGGCTTGATGCAGTCCTGGTTGCATGCCGCAATGCAGCGTCCGCAGCCTACGCAGCGATCGTGGTCGATGGCGGCCACGTGCACCGTGCGAGTAGCGCCGCTGGCAAGCTCGCGCTCGCGGGTGTCGTCGAACGAGATAGCGTCGTGTGCGCAGATCTTTTCGCATGCACGGCAGCCAACGCAGTGCTCGGTCGCGACGTTCGGCTTGCCGGCGGCATGCTGCTCCATCTTGCCGGCACGGCTGCCGCCACCCATACCCAAGTTCTTCATGGCGCCGCCAAAACCGGCCTGCTCATGGCCCTTAAAGTGGGTGAGGCTGATCACGATATCGGCATCCATGAGCGCCTGACCGATCTTGGCCTCATGCACGTACTCGCCGCCCTCGACCGGGACGAGCGCCTCGTCAGTACCCTTGAGGCCGTCGGCGATGATGATCTGGCAACCCGTGGCATACGGGGTAAAGCCGTTCTGGTAGGCAGTGTCGATGTGCTCGAGCGCGTTTTTGCGGCTACCGACGTAGAGCGTGTTGCAGTCGGTAAGGAAGGGCTTGCCGCCCAGCTCCTTCACGACATCCGCGACGGCGCGGGCGTAGTTGGGGCGCAAAAAGCTCAGGTTGCCCAGCTCGCCAAAGTGAATCTTGATGGCGACGAACTTGTTCTCAAAGTCGATCTGCTCGATACCGGCGTGACGTATGAGGCGCTTGAGCTTGTCGAGCTGGCTCTCGCGAGCATGCGTGCGCAGGTTGGTGAAGTACACCTTAGCGGGTGCTGCGGGTGCAGTTGCGGTCATAGATATATCCCCTCGGTCTATATGGCGTTACAGACATAAGAGGATGGTACCCGTTAAAGCGGGGTTAATGTCAAGCACGGCGCCTAGTCATTGGGTACTCATTGGGGACAGACTTAAATGACTGAAACCACTCATTGGGGACGGACTTAAATGAGCGCCTCGCCACCTGGCAGCTAGGGACGTTCCTTTCCTGCCGGCAGCTGGGGACAGTCCTTGCCATCCCGGCCGGCAGACCGGCGAATCATCGGCATCTGGTAAGAGGGACGCGCCGTCACGTTTGTGGCGGCGCGCCTTGGTTTGGCGGCGCGTTCTGGCGTGGCCACAATCTGGTTTGATGGCGTGCCCTGGCGTGACGGAACGTCCTGGCGCGGACCGCTAGCCCTTTCGCGCGACCAGATGCGCGCGGAATCCCTTCTGTGCCTCGAGCTTGAGCGGGGTGAGCCCGGATTCCTCGACGAGTGCACGCAGCTCGGACAGCTTGAGGATGCGCACGTCGCCATGGCCCAAGAGGCGTGCCAGCGGTAGCTCGATGTTGTTCATGAGCCAGACCGCGACATCGTTCGAGGTGTAGTCGCGGAGGACCAGTCGCCCGCCGGGCCGAAGGACGCGTGCCACCTCGGCGAAGAACCTCTCCGGATGCGGGTAGTGGTGGAAGCTGTTGGAGCAGAGCACGACGTCGAAGCTCCGGGGCTCGAAGGGCAGTGCCTCCGCGTCTCCGACGACAAAGCTGACGTTATCGAGCCGCTTTGCCCGGGCGACGTCGATCATCCCGGGTGTGAGGTCGAGTCCAGTCAAGTGCTTGTTGGGGTACTGGGCGTGGAGCAGTTCTAGGACGGCCCCGGTTCCACAGCCCACGTCGAGCGCGTCCTCGAACGGTTCGAGCTCAAGCTCCTCGAGCATTTGCGGATAGTCGTCCTTGCACATCTCGTAAATGCCGGCATGGCCGGATTCGTAGACCTTTGCCGCCTCGGTGAACTCCTTGATGGAGAGCTGCTTGAGCTCCTCTGCCGATCTTGCCATGGGTCTCCTTCTGTTCGGGGAAGTCTGACGTTGCGCGCGTTTGCCCACGTCGGGCCTGGCGGGCAAATAACGCGGGGGCACCCTTCCTTCGGTTCGTGCCCCCGCGTGCGGGCGGTTCTCTATTCCTGGACCTTCAGCGCCTCGGAGAGGCTCACGCGCTTGATGGAGCGCGTGTGCAGCAGTGCCACGACCAGGTAGGTTGCAAAGCCGATTCCTGCGCACGCCGCCATGGACCAAGCGGGCACGTAGATCTCGATATTGCCGTTGTAGGCGAGCAGCATCGAGCGGAAGATGGCCGTCAGCGAGCCAATAATGACCGGCAGGCTCAGCACGAGCGACGCCGCCACGCACAGCGTGATCGAGCGGATGTACAGATGCGAGATCTCGCTGTCGCGATAGCCAAAGACTTTCATGTAGCTAATCGAACGGGCGCTGTGGTCGATCACAGCCTTGGTCAGCAGGTACATAAACAGCAAGAAGATGAACACCGCAAGCCCAACCATCATGCCGATCATTTTGCTCATCATGCCGATGAACTGGTCGCCCACGGCGCGCATGTCGTCGGGCGTGGTGTCGCCGGCAAAGTAGCGCGAGTCGAGGTCGAGTTTCTCGTCGCTCACATAGCCGTTAAAGTAGGAGGCGTCGTTGTCGAACAGCTCGTTAAAGTCGTCGATACTCATATAGATATTCATGTCCGACTTGGAACCCCAGGCGCAGTCCTTGCCCACATACTCAAGGGAATAATTCTTGCCCTCGTACTTGTCGCGAAGCTTAACCTTCTGGCCCTCGCTCCAGCCAAACTTATCGAGCAGGCCACCGCCAAAGACGACGCGCCCATCGCCGACGTCCAGCCCTTTCCAGTAGCGCGAATCGGGCGAGATGCCGTAGACGGAAATCGTCTCCTCGCCATTTCCATCGCCGCGGTCGTATTGCAGCTGGTAAACGGCGTATTTCTCGGCCTGTGCAATTGCGCCCATACCGTTATCGGTCGTGTTGACCGGGTGGATGTCGTCGTTGTCAGTGTCAATCTTAGAGGCCTTGTCAATCAGGTCGATAGCCTCGTCGCGGTCACAGCCAAGGGCATCGGCAAGGTCATCGAGGCGTGCATAAAGCGCATCCTTCTTGTCCTGGACCTTGGCAAGCGCGTCCTGCGCCGCGGCCAGGCTCTCGGCAGACGGGGATGCGGTCGCGGCATCGGCCGCCGCCTGCGCCGCATCGGCCGCGTCGTCAAGCTCGTCATCGGCATCCCGGGCGGCGGAAAGCAGCGCGCCGTCAACCGATTGCAAGCGCTCGAGCGCCGACCACTGCTCGCGCTCCTCGACAGTGCCATTGAGCTCTAGCGGGGCCTTGAGCGTGTACTGGTGCTCGGCGACCAAGCTTGTCTCGAGGTTGTCCGCATAGTGCGTCATCGTGGGCAGAATCGCCAGGCCAAAGAGCAGCAGCAGCGAGGCAAATGCAATGCCCACGAAAAGCGTGGCGAAGTTGCCCAGGTTGCGCAGGAAGATCCGCAGGCGGAAACGCGTGACAAAACCCATTCGCTCCGGCAGTTGCATACCACGCTTGGTACCCGACTTGCCGCTCGCCTCGTGACGAAGGAACTGCAACGGCGTCTTGCCCATCTTGCGAAGCAGGCCCACCAGCGTGATGAGGATGAGCGCGGCGGCGGGAACCACGGCGCACTTCACAAAGATCTCCCAGCTCCAGTACACCTGGAAAGGCGGCAAGCTATAGGAGCCGTAATACAGGCTGCGCATGGGCTCGGTAAAGAACGTCACGCCGAGCGCGGTGCCCAAAAGCGCCGCGACCACGCCCACGATGGCGGGAAGTGCCAGGTAGTGCAGCACGATCTCGCGTCGACGATAGCCGCTGGCGAGCAGCGTGCCGATGATGGCGCTCTCCTCCTCGATGGTGGCGTCGGTAAGGACCACGAAGACGAACGCCATGATCACGATGATGATGTCGAGCAGCGTCATCCACATCATGGAGTCGCCATCCACGTCGTCGCGCGCATAGCCAATGCCTTGGTTGGAATCGGCATCGATCAGATCGTTCACGCGCGCATCGGCGTCGGTCAGTGCCTCTACCATATCCTGCTCCGCATCGACGCGATCCGCGGTGGGGAGGTCGCGATCGGTAAAGGTAAAGGAGTAGGTGTAGGCAGGCGCGCCGCCGGCGTCCTCAAGCGCGGCAAAACCGGCGTCGGTAACCTCGGCAACACCATAGGTGACGGTGTTAATCGTAAAGTCGGAGTTATTGAGGAACAACGCCTGGCTATCGGGCTGGGTCATGATGCCGCAGATGGTGTAGGTGCGACCCTCAAGCTCGACCTTATCGCCCACGGCGAGGCCGTTGTTGGTGGCAAAGACACGGTCGATGGCCACCTCGTCGTCCGCCTTAGGCTGCCTACCCTCGCAGTAGGACGCAATGTCCACCTTGGTACGGTGCGCATAGGTGCGCAGCGTGCGCTTGGTGCCGTCGTCGCCGGACGCCTTTTTGATGATGGCATCGATAGAGAAGTTCTTGTAGAGCGTAACACCGCCGACGTCACTGGCGGCATCCTCGGCAGCCTTGAGCTGCTCCTCGGTCGCCTCGAAGGAGGTGGTCACGCGGCCGTCCTCAATCGTGTACGCATCGCGCATGCCGTCGATAAGGCAACCGATGGAGTGGGCCGCGAGCAAAAAGCCCGAGGTGAGGGCAATGCTTCCGCACATAAGCAAAAAGATGCCCAGGTACTTGCCGATATTGCGGCGCAGCTCGCGCGGGAGACGTTTTGCGAGAGGTGTCATGGCGCCGCCTACCAATCGAGCTCGGCGGCCGCGACGGGCGACTCGTTGAGCTCATCCTCGACGATGCGCCCGTCGCGCAGGCGCAGCACGCGGTTGGCCATGCGAGCGATGGCGGCGTTGTGCGTGACGATGATGATGGTGCAGCCGTACTCGTGATTGACATCCTCCATGAGCTGCAGGATTTCCTTGGACGTCTTATAGTCGAGCGCGCCCGTGGGCTCGTCGCACAGCAGCAGACCCGGGTTTTTGACGAGCGCACGGCCGATGGCGCAGCGCTGCTGTTGGCCGCCCGAAACCTGACGCGGGAACTTGTTGCGGTGCTCGTAGAGGCCCAGCGAACGCAGCAGGTCGTCGACATTGAGCGGGTTTTTGGACAGGTGCGCCGTGACCTCAATGTTTTCCTTGATGGTGAGGTCGGGCACCAGGTTGTAGAACTGAAAGACAAAGCCCAGCTCGCGGCGGCGGTACTCACCCAGGTCGGCGGGCTTGAGCACCGTGAGGTCGCAGCCGTCCACCATGATGGAGCCGGCGTCGGCATCCTCCAGGCCGCCGATCAGGTTGAGAAAGGTCGACTTACCCGAGCCCGAGGGCCCCAGCATGACGCAGATCTCCCCGCGGTTGATGGACGTGTCGATGCCATCGAGTACCGTCAGGCGCGCATCACCGTCGCCGTAGTGCTTCTTGAGCCCCTTGACCTGGACATAGGCTTCCTGCGTTGCCATGGTATCCCCCGTTGTTAGCCTCGTACTACTTTATGAACGTAATAGTAAACCTTGGCGAACTATTTTGGGGCGAGAGTGGGGATTTGTTTCAAGACTAGTCATTGGGGACGTTCTTAAATGACTAGCTGTTGGGGACACTCTTTCGCCACCCGGCAGTTAGGGACGTTCCCTTTCTGCCGGCAGCTGGGGACAGTCCTTGGCAACCCGGCCGGCAAGCCGGCGGTTCGGCAAAGACTGTCCCCAATGACTAGTCGTTTAAGCCTGTCCCCAATGACCACTCTTGGTCGTTTAAGTCTGTCCCCAATGAGTACCCGATGACTAGGTGGCTAGGCGCGGGATTTGGTGCGTGAGAGGGCCAGGCCTGCGGCGGCGATGGCCACGGCAAAGAGCACGGTGACGCCCAGGTCGCAGGCGATGTCGCCCAACATGGCAGACGTCAGGTCCGACGCGAGCGCCTTGCCGATCGCGTCGTTCACCCAATATGTCGGCACAAAGTGCGCCACGGTCTGCACGGCCGGGCCCATCAGCGACAGCGGCATCCAGGCGCCACCCAAAAACGTCATGAGCATGCCAAGCAGGTTGCCCACACCGTTGAGCAGCTCCTCGCGCGCGCCCAGGCTCGACAGCGTAAAGCCAACGGCCAGTGGCGTCAGCGCTAGGGCAAACGTTGCCGCCAGCGCAAGGCAGACGCGGCCCACGCCGACCTCGGCAACCGCGCTGGCAAAGCCCACGACGCCCATCATGCTCGACACAAACCAGATACAGACGGTGAGCACGGCGGCGGCCGCAAACACGGCAAGCGAACGCTGGCGATCGGAGATTGGGCCGGCATCCATGCGGCGCACGCGCTCGGGCTCGTTCATGCCCGAAAACACCAAGCCCACCGACACGATGACCGACGAGATAATCGCGTACGCGCCAAAGTTGAAGTACGACTCGAGCGTGGCGGCAGCAGCCGAGTCGACCTTGACCCGCTCGATCTGGACCTCCGCGCGCTTTGCAGCGGCATGTTCGGCGGCCTTGGCAACGTCGCCGTTGGAGGCAGTGGGCTCAAGTGCGGCTGCAGCGCCCGCGAGCGAGATCCAGCGCGAAGCCTCGGCAGACGAAAGCGCCGCCGCCATGGTGCCGGCACCGTAGGTCACATCGAGCTTGGGCAGGGACTCCCCCGCGCGGGCAGCCGCGACCAGGTCGTCCTCGAACCCCTCCGGGATAAAGAACACGCAGTCGGCGCTGCCCTTGGCGCTGTTGCTCTTGGAGAGCGCGTCCGCAAGGTCGTACGTGTCGTCGCCGACGCCCGTGACCAGGTCAAACCGCGAACCTAGATGCTTGGTAAGCGCACGCGAAAGGTCGCTGTCGTCGCGGTCGACCACGATCACGTTGGCATCGTAGGGCTTGTACTCGGTGAGCTGCGACGAGTTCCAGCTCACCGATGCCGCGATAAATACGCCCATGAGCGAGATGAACACCGTATAGATGATCAGGTAGAACGGGTGCGCCAGCGCCATGCGAAGCGCGGTCTTAAAGGTGCTCATAGCGGCTCCTTCCAAAGATCAGCGTAGCGGCGGCAACGAACAGCAGCGCCATAAGGACCAGCGCGCCCGCACGGATGACAAAGGGACCCAGGTCCTCAAAGAAATACAGGCGGTTGAACATGTCGCAGATAAGCTTGACGGGGTTGAGCCAGCACTCGGCCGGACAGGCGCGGGCGACGTCGTCGGCAAGCGCCATCGCCGGCTCGCCGTAGAGGCCGGCGAACAAGGCGCACGTGGTAGCAAAGCCCGTGAGGATGCCGGACTTGGACGCCTTGCCGCCCTTAACGGGAAGCGTGCCCACAAAGAGCCCCAGGCCCGTGGCGGCAAGCGCGGAAGCGGCACCGCCCACCAGCCACAGCCCCTCGCGCCCGCCAAAGTCGACGCTCACGACCAGGCGCACGTAGCCGATCGCGATCGTCATCGAGGCAAAGGAGACCAGCCACGAGCCAACAAAGATGCCGGCCAGCGACGCTGTCTTGGAAAGACCGCCCACGCAGCGACGTGCACCAAGGCCGGACAGATTGGGCTGCAGGTCGACGACGCTCAAGGCGGTAAACTCGGCAGACATCATCGCGACCAGGCCAAAGAGCGCGTAGTAGTAGATGACCGTGCCGTCGGGCGTGGTGCGTGTCAGGCTTACGCGGCGGGTGCCGCCCTCGAGCGACAGGGCGCGCGCAACCGCCTCCGGGTCGGCGAGCGCCGCCGGATTGTCCTGGGCAATCTGGCGCATGAGCTCGGCATTTTGCGTATACGAGCTTGCCACCGTCTCCAAAATTCTGCGATCGGTGAGCACCGACGATGCGCGCGAGCTGTCGTAGCTCGATAGCAGTGTGAGCTTGGGTGTGCCCGCGACATCGACCGTGTAGATGCCCGCAACCTCGCCGGCCTTAAGCGCACGGTTCGCATCGGCTGCGTCGTCGAGCTCGTAGATCTCGAGCAGCTGATCGTCGCCTTCCTTGGCAAGCGAAGCCGCCGCATCCTTAAAGGTCGAGGCGTCCCAGGCCTCATCCGCTACGACGGCCACTGGCACCGGGTCGATCTTGCCGTCGGAGCTGAGGTTCGCAAACATAAACATAAACATCGTGGAAAGCGCGATGGGAAAGAGAGCGCCCCAAACCCACGTGCTCGGCCGGCGCAGCAGCGTCTTGACCGTAATGATAATGGTGTTGAACATGGCCGCCCCCTAGTCGCGCAGCTCGCGGCCGGTGATCTCGAGGAACACGTCGTTGAGGGTCGGTGGCTCGCTCCACACGCGGCCGAGCGCAACGTCGGCAGCGCGCAGCGTGTCAAGGATGTCGACCAGGTTATGCGGGCTCGCCTCGCAGGCGCAGACGAGCTCGCCGCCGGACAGCTCAACCGAAAGCACGTGCTCAAGGGCGCGCAGCCGCTCGACCGTGGCGGCCTCGACGGCGCCGACCTCGACGGTCACGCGCTCGCCCATCTGAATCATGCGCTTGAGCTCGTCGTTGGTGCCCTGCGCCAGCACGCGGCCACCGTCCATGATCATGATGCGGCTGCAGATTTGCTCGACTTCCTCCATGTAATGGCTGGTATACACCACCGTGGCGCCTTCGTCGCGCAGGCGGCAGATGCCCTCCAGGATGGCGTTGCGGCTCTGCGGGTCGACCGCCACCGTGGGCTCGTCAAAAAAGATGAGCTCGGGTTTGTGCGCGATGCCGCAGGCAATGTTGAGGCGACGCGCTAGGCCGCCCGAAAGCTTACCGGGGCGAAACTTGGTAAAGTCGCCCAGCCCGACAAAGTCGATGGCCTCGTCGACCAGTGCGCGGCGACGCTTTCGATCGTTGACGTAAAGGCTGCAGAAATAGTCGATGTTCTCGCGCACGGTGAGCTCGTCGAATACCGCCACCTGCTGCGGCACCACGCCGATGCGGCGCTTGAGGTCGTAGCGGGCGGGCGTCATGGGCTCGCCGAACAGCTCGATAGTGCCTTTGTCGTAGGCGAGCAACTGCAGAATACAGTTGATGGACGTGGTCTTGCCCGAGCCGTTGGGGCCCAGCAGGCCAAAGATCTCGCCGGGGGCGATGCTCAGGTTAAAGTGGTCGAGCGCAATAAGGTCGTCATAGCGCTTGACGAGGTTTTCGACGTGGACGATGTCTGTCATGAGGCGGCCCTTCTGTTGATTGCGGCCCGGTACGATTGCATCATCGCAGGAGCCGCCGGCGCGCGCCAGTGAGCTTTGTCACGAGTGCGGAGCTTGGCCGTGCGGCCTGCCGATGTCCCCGCTTTGCCGCGTGGGAGGAATGTCACGGTTGCGCAGGCGGTCCCTCCACCACGCGCGGCTTCGCGTACAATGCCCATATGAACAGGCTTTTCGACAAATCAATCGTTCTGGCGTGCTGTATTGCGGCCGCCATGGGCCTTGCTGTGGACGCTCACCTGGTCGCGGCGTTTTGCCTTGGCGTTATTGCCACCTCACTGGCCGAGGTCGCACAGAGAAACCGCGCCCGCCGTGCGAGCGAGGCCGCGAGCTACGCTTACATCATCGCGGCTGTCTTCGTGCCGCCGTTTGTGCCGTTTGCGCCTCTCGCCTTCTATGACATCGCGCGGCGCGTGCGCCGTGAGCACGCCTGGGTCGTACTGGGCATTGGCTCCGTCTTTGCCTTTGCGCTCGTCGCGGACCTTCGCACCGACGCGCTTACCGTCCGAACGCTCCTGCTGACCTCCATCCTTTCGGTCGCCGCCGCCTTGTTATCGCTACGTACCGCCCAGTTGGAGCGCGAGCAGCAGCGCATGCGCCGTACCCGCGACGAGCTGCAGGAACGAGCCCTCGCGCTCGAGGCGCGCAACCGCGATCTTGCTGACCGCCAGGACTACGAAGTCGAACTCGCGACACTCGCCGAGCGAGCCCGTATCGCGCGCGAGATTCACGATAACGTCGGCCACCAGCTCACGCGCGCCTCGCTGCAGGCCGAGGCCCTGCGCGTCGTGCACGCCGACGAGCCCAGGGTTGCCGCCGATTTCACCGACGTCAAACGCACGGTTGACGAGGCGCTCCAACTCGTGCGCGCCAGCGTCCACGCGCTCAACGACAATGCGACTGACCTCTCCGTGCAGCTCGAGCGCATCGTTGAAGGCGCACGCTCGGACAGCGGTCCGCAGATTGAGCTTGAGGTTTTGGCCGAGCATACACCCGCCAACGTCGCCAACTGCTTTGCGGCAGTGCTACGCGAGGCGCTTTCCAACGCCATGCGCCACGCCCATGCCAAAACCATTACCGTGCGGTGCATGGAGCACCCATCGTTTTACCAGCTCATCGTTACCGATGATGGAACGGGCGGGGTTCGAACAGGCGCCCGCAGCGCCACAGGGGGTATGGGGCTCGCCTCCATGCGCGAGCGTGTCGAGGCACTTGGCGGCACTTTCACTGCCGGCTCGCGAGTCGGCGCCTCCGGATGGCGCGTGTTTGCCACCATTCCCAAGCAGCAAGGAGATGAGGGCCGATGAGGCTCATAGTTGTCGACGACGACCATCTGGTGGTCGATTCACTCAAGATTATCCTGGGCGCTCAGCCGCAGATAGAGGTGGTGGGCACCGGTGCCGACGGCGACGACGCGGTCGCGCTCTACGCCGAGCACGCACCCGACATCGCACTGCTCGACATCCAGATGCCGAAGCGCGACGGACTTTCGGCGGCACGCGAAATCCTTGAGCGCGATCCCGCGGCGCGCGTGGTGTTTCTGACGACGTTTTCGGATGACGAGTACATTGTGTCGGCGCTCAAGTTGGGCGCCCGCGGCTACCTGATTAAAACCGATGTCGCCGCCATTCCGCCAGCGTTGGCGCAGGTCATGGATGGCAAACGCGTGCTCGAGGGAAAGGCGATCGAGGACATCGATTTTGACGGAACGGGCGTCGAGGCGGGCACGACCCGCCGGCCCGCGGCCTTTGTCAGCCTGACCGACCGCGAGTTCGAAGTCGCAGAGCTCATCGCCCGCGGCCTCGACAACAAGGAGATTGCCGCCACCGCCTATATGGGCGAAGGCACCGTGCGCAACCACATCAGCTCAATCCTTGCCAAAATGGGCCTGCGCAACCGCACCCAAATCGCCATCGCCTATCTGCGAGGCTAGCCGCTGGCTGCCGCCAATTTGATGCCATTTCAAAACTATGCCGGTTTACTACGATGAACCGCATATCTCCGACCACGGCAAATTGCGCACTTACAAAACCGCAGGTAGAACACTTGCGATATTTGCAAAAATGCGGATGTGGTCAGGAATCTCGGATTCATCGTAGTAAACCGGCATAGTTTTGTTCGGGCGGCCCTGCACGAGTGTCTCCGCCAGCCTCGCGGGACCAAAATGAGCCGTTTTCCTCCGTCCCCAATGGATCAGCCGAAACCGCCCGCCACGAAATCGGCCCATCTACTACGTTTGACTCGATACCCCTGACCATACCTTCGTTTTGAACAAAACCGCAGGCGTTCTACCTGCGGTTTTGTTTTTGCGCTTTTCGGCATGGTTGGGGGTAAGGGGCTAAACGTAGTAGATGGGCCGGTTTCGTGGCGCGCCCTCCTCCCCAACGCACAAAAGCGCCACCACGGAGGAGGGAGATGCCTCCGTGGCGGCTGGGGGTAGGAGTAGGTCGGGATTTAGCCCTGCCGGCCGCCCGGGGCCTTTTGGCCCCGGGCGCTGTCGACGTGCCTAGCGCTTACGGATACCCCAGACCAGGGCTCCGACGCCGGCCATGGCGATGACAAATGTCATAAGCAGAGCGGCGGCCTGCTGGTCACTCGTGGTGGGCAGGAAACCCTTGACCGTCTTGACGATATTCGTCACGGTCTTGGGCGTGCCGGGATCGGGCGTCGGCACGGGCGTCTCGGGCTTCTTGTACGTGTTGTTGAACACGATACCCTCGACGCTCTTGTCGCCCTTGGCAAAGGCGACGCTTGCCTTGAGGCTGCCCTCGCCGTCATCGACCACGTTGACGGTCGCGGTAAAGACGGACTTGTCATAAGTCATACCGGTCTCGTCGCCCTTGACCTCGCTGATGGTGTAGACGTACGTTCCGGGCTCGTCGTACTCGAACTTGTCGAAGTTGATCTTGCCGTCGGCATCGTTGGTGACGGTGGACTCGATGCCCTCGCCAACGAACTTAAAGCTGAACTCGTCCTTCTTGAGCTCGCGTCCCTCGAGCACCTTGATGGCGCCGATGGAGACTTGGGTGGGCATGGCGTGATACTTGTTGGTAAAACCAGCCGACTCGGTGGTTCCCTCGAGCTTGTGCGCCGCGGTCAGCGTGCCATCACCATTGTCGGAGACGGTGGTCACGACGGTGTAGGTCGTGCCGTCATAGGTGACGCCCTTGTACAGGCCGAGCGCGTTGGGGCAAGCCTCGCGCAGCGTGTACGTGTGCGTGCCGGGCGCCTCGTAGCGAATCGGGCTCAGCGTCACGGTGCCGTTAGCGTCGTTGGTGCCGTTAGCGACAACCACGTCGTCCTCGAGCAGCTCAAACGTGAACTCGCCGGCTGCAAGGTCGCGGCCGGTCAGACGCTTGACCGTCTTGACCTGATCGGTCACGGAAGAATCGGTGGGCGTCACGCCATAGGTGTTGGTGAACGTGAAGGCCGCACCGTCATCGCCGTCGCGCACGACGCTCAGATGTCCGGCACCATCGTCAGTCACGGTGTAGGAAACCTTGCGCGTGGCGTTGGCGTCGTTGGTCACGCCAGGGGCGCTACCGGACTCGGTCACCGTGTAGGCAAAGGTGTGCGAGCGCGGGGCGGTGGGGGCTGTGGGCTCGGACTCGTCGCTGGGCTCATCGGCGTTGGTATCAACGTCGGCGTCGGCCTCTTCAGCCTCCGCCTCGTCGGCCTCGACCTCGTCAGCTTCGTCTGCCTCGGCCCTATCGGTTGCATCGTCCGTCACGCCCAGGGCGCGGTTGAGGTCCTCGAGCGTAAAGTGGATCTTGCCAAAGTCCACGTTACCGGCTGCGTCGTTGGTTACGGTCGTGCGCTCGGGCATCGGGGCACCTGCCTCGTCGGCGGTCACGGTAAAGGTGAACTTACCCGTGATGTCGGCCGGGGTCAGGCCCTCGGCAACCTGGAGCTTCTTAGTACCGGTGAGCGCGGCATCCACGGCGTCGGCGCCGTAGACGTTCTCGAACAAGGGCTCGACGCCGCCGTAGTCGACCGTCGCCGTCAGGGTACCGTCACCGTTGTCGACGACGATAACCTTAAAGCCAAAGCTCCACGTTGTAGCGGAAACGCCATTCGGCAGCCCGAATAAATCTTCGTAGGCCGTGTAGTTAATGGTCCAGGCAAGCTTGCCGTCCTTATCGGTACGATAAGCAAGCCCAGCAGCCTCAAGATTAGCAAGCATCTTGGTGTCGTAGTGCAGCGTATCAAAGCTCACGTGCCCGCCGATATTGGGCTTGAGGTTTTCGTATGCCACAAGCTCACCCTGATAGGCGATACCGAACCAGAACTCGCCGTCGGCCATCGGGCGACCGGTCAGAGTCTTGGTGGCAACGACCTGAGCAGCGGTGCCACCAGGCGTGTTGGTCGTAGCGCTGTAACTGTTGTGGAACGGCACCAGGGCCTTCTCGATCTTGTTCTCGCCACTCTTGTGGACCGTCTCATGCGTGCCCTCGGGACCACCGGAAACGGTCGTCGTAGCAGTGAGCGTACCGGCGGTGTCGTCGACGATGGCGATCGTCACCGTGCGTACGGCGTCATCGTAGGTGTAACCGGGCTGGCCGTCGTTCTTTTCGGCCACGGTGTACTTGAAGGTCTTGCCGGCGTCAGCTTGCGTAAATTTAACCTCATGACCAGCCAGAATGTCGATCAGTCCGACCGTTCCCTCTATCGTTGCGGGGGACTCGAAGTTGTTGGCCCCGGGCAGCAGGCCAAGTGCGCGAGCCGAATCATCGTCGGTGGGCGTCACGGTAAAGGTGAATTGACCCTCGGTCATGGGACGTCCGCAGAGGGTCTTGCTGAGCTTGAGGCCGCCGGCCGCGGCGTAATCGAGCTCAGTGCGGTATGTGTTGGTAAAGCGCCCGTTTTCCTTCTTGGTGACGTTGGCGGTCAGGTTGCCCTCGCCGTCCTCGGTCACGGTCACTTCGGCGGTTGCGACATGCGCGTCATACGTCATGCCGACCGTGCTGCCCGCGTTCTCGCGAATCTCGTACTTATAGGTTCCGGCAGCCGCAAAGTGAATCTTGCCGAACTTGATGGCGGCAATGCCGTCCTCCGCGTCCCCCTTGCTCACGGTTACGGTTGCGGGATCGGGCAGTGGGACGCCCTCGGGAGCGGTGATGGTAAAGCTAAACTCGTCCCCATCCGTCCAGTCGCGGCCGTCAATAGCCTTGCTCAGGCCAAAGTCGAGCTCCGCATCGAGCGGGGTCACGCTGTAGGTGTTCTTGAACTCGGCAGGCTCGGTGCCCTTCAGAACATGTGTGACACTGAGCGCACCGTCGCCATTGTCCGTGATGGTGGTCTCGATGGCGTACTTGGCGTCACTGTAGGTGATGCCCTTGCTGGTGGTTCCGCCGTTGACCTCGCGCAGCGTGTAGGTGTGCTTGCCGGGCTTGTCGTAGGCAATCTTGTCCATGGCAATCGTGCCGTCAGCAGCGTTGGTACCCTTGGCGACGACCTTGTCGCCCTCGACCAGCTCAAAGGAGAACTCGCCGGCAGCAAGCTCACGCCCGGTCAGAACCTTGTTCGCGGTAATCTGGTCGGTGACGCTCGTCTCGACAGGCGTCGCGCTGTAGGTATTGGTGAACGTAAATGCCGCGTTGCCGTCCGGCTTGCGGGACACGCTCAAATTGCCCTTGCCGTCATCGGTCACGGTGAAGGAAACCTCGCGCGACGGCTTGGCGTCGTTGGTCACGCCAGCGACCTCGCCGGACTCGGTCACGGTGTAGGTAAAGGTGTGCTCGCGCTTCTCGGGCTTCTCGCCCAGAGCCTTGTTAAGGTCGTCGAGCGTAAAGGTGATCTTGCCAAAGTCGACCTTGCCCTTGGCATCATTGGTCACGCTCGCGTTCGCGGGCATGGGTGCGCCCTCTTCACCGGTCACGGTAAAGGTGAACTTGCCGTTGATGTCGACCGGCATCAAGCCGTCGGCGACCTGCAGGTTCTTGATGCCCACAAGCGATGCCTCGGTAGCATTCGTGGTGTAGGCGTTCTTGAACTCGATGCTCTTGACGTCCTTGGCGTCCTTCAGCTCGTGCGTGGCAACCAGCTGGCCCTTGCCGTTATCGCTGATGGTCGTCACGATGGTGTAGGTCGTATCGTCATAGGTGATGCCGCCAGCGTCGCCCTTGACCTCGCGCAGCATGTAGATGTGCTGGCCGATCTCGGTGTACTTGATGGCGCTGAACGTCACCTTGCCGTCGGCGCCGTTCGCAACGGTCTCGATAAGCTCAGAGTCCTCGCCCTTAACCTCGCGCAGCTCAAAACTGAACTCACCGGCCGTAAGGTCGCGCCCGGTCAGAGACTTGGTCACGTCAATCTTGTCGGTAACGCTGGACTCAACAGGATCCGCAGCGTAGACGTTCTTGAACTCGGTCACTTCGGCTTCACTCCAGGCCACCTTCACAGCGGCGCTGAGCTCACCCTTCTTGTTGGGCGTCACCGTCACGGTGATCTCCGCGACGCTACCGCTGTAGGCAATGCCGTCAATCGTGGTCCCGGCGTGCTTTTCGCTAACCTTGTAGACGTACGTGCCAGGCTCGGTGTATTCAATCGTGCCGAAGTCGATGGCAGCCTTGCCCTTGTCGTCCAGGTCGGCCCCGTGCACGATCGCAGTCGTAGTCGCAGGCATCGGAGCATTGCCCTCGGACGTCAGCCCAAACTCAAACGTGTCCGTATCCGTCCAAGCGCGGCCCTCGAGCACCTTGGTTAGACCAAAGCTGGCCTTGGTGTTCACCATTGCCGGCATCATGTCATACGCAAAGCTGATCTTGCCGTTGTTGCCCAGGTAGGAATTGACATGCGTCGCGGTCGCCTTGGCGGACACGTTATTCCACTTGGGGTTGAGAACGTCGGTCGCGGTGCCGGTGTTGTTGCCGCCCACGCTCTTCTTGGTGGTGTGGAGCTCATCGATAAAGGCCAGGCGCGCGGTTCCCACGCTAAACGACAGGTTTCCGTCCTTGTCGGCAACTATAGCGCCGTCAAACTTGGCAGCGTCGCCACCGATGAACTCGATGACGGCGGTGGTGGGCTTGGCCTCGCCGTTCTTGCCCTGCTCCTCAAACTCATCCTTGTAGTAATAGGTGCCTTTCTCTGCCAGTGAATTCTTTGCGGGCTGTGTGCAGTCCTTGTCCGTGTAAATGGGAGTCTGCTTCTGGAAGTAGTAGTAGCGGTTGGTGTCGGCCGGCTCAAAGGTCGCAACCGTATCGCCCAACGCACCACCGCTCCACTTGTTCGCGTAGAAGCTCACGGTCTTGGTGCCGTCAACGACAGTCGTATTATGCTCGATGTAGTTCTTGAGCCCTGCTACCTTCTCGGGCGTAAACAGGTTGTCAAGTGCGGCGCTCTTCACGCTCGAGGCATACTTCACCTGAATGGGCTTAACGTTGTCGACCGAAAGCTTGCCGTCTACGGTCTTAAAGTGACTCAGCGGAATCAACGACGCAGGAATGTTAACCGTTACGATATCGCCCTTCCGGGGATTGTCATCGCCAGCACGCTGCACGGTGATGAGCAGGTCTTTTGCCTTGCCGGAAAACTCGTAGGTGTCGGTATTGGTTTCTTTGTTGACCGTCTTGCTCGCCTTGGTAAACGACATGCCGTTGATGACGACTTCGGTAAATCCGTCGACCTGCATAAAGTAGCCCAGCTCGTCGGTAAACGTGATGTAGCCGGACTTGGTCTCGTCGTAGCCCTTATGGATTTCGGTCGGATAAGGCGGCTCCGATGTGATGGCCTGTGAGATGTCGTCGAAGACCTTCTTGAGCTCTTCAGCATTGGTCGCCGACTTGTAGTAGTCGGAATTTTCCGCGCGCGTGCCAAGCTCGTCGCTCGCATACGACGTGGCATCGGGATAATTACTCGACACGGCGTGCATAAACTTATTGACGTCGCTTGTCCCCTTTTTCGAGGGATCGGCAACGGGGTCCGCTCCACTAAAGATGCCGATGGTATAAACGGTGGCCTTGCCATCCTTCATCTTCTTGGCAGCCGTCACGGCAGCATTGGCGACGTCAGAATCAAACTCGCTGTAGCTCGTTGGCTTGCCGTCGGTAAAGAACACAACGATCTTCTTGGCATCTGCGCGACCAGAAGTGATATCCCCGGCCAGTTCCAGACCATAGTCGGCGCGCGTAGCACCGCTTGGCTTGATTCCAGCAACTGTATCCTTAAGAGCTTTCACGTTGCCGCCGGAGCAATCGGTCAAACCCTTCATTACCTGCGAGTGGTTGTACTTGTATTGGCCTTGATAGTACGTGTCATTGCCGACCTTATCAGTCTTATCACCCGCAAACTTAACAATGGCAACCCTATGCTGCCTATCAACGCCCTCGATAGCCTCGTTTTGTTTGGCGATGGTATTGATAAAGCTGTTCGCAGCGCTCTTCAGTGCATCGATACGCTTGGTGCGATCTCCGCCACCCATAGGATCATCCATCGAGCCGGAGGCATCCAACACCATCACGATGTCGAGTGGCGTGGTGACTGTCACGGTTGAATTAGACGTCGAGGACATCGCCGAAAGCGTGGTCAAAAAGTCCGACTCTTCGTTTTCCCCGGTTGCCTTGACCGTCTTGTCGGTCCAGATTCGGCCGACGTTTTGGGTCGTTACCTTATTGCCACCGTGGCCTGCCGCCCAGATTTCCCAGCGACCGCTGGTATCGGGGTCGACGACCGTTCCGTTTACTGTCGGCCCGTCCATTCCGGTACTGGACCTGGCGTTGGCCTCGGGCAGCATGGCAAATGCTGCAGCCGGCAATACCAGCACTACGGCCAGTATCACCGCCAAGAGACCCCTCGTGTACTTACCCATCGTGTCTCCCTTCTCGCGGGCTCAGACCTTGTATCAGCCTAAAGTTACGAAATGAGACACAATTCGGGCAGGTGACACACGTTCCAGATTCGGTTTTGGGCGTGAGACAAATGTCTCACCAAAGTTGAGACACGAGCGTTTTCGCAGGAAAACGGGTGCGACTCGGAGCCATCAAGCAAAAATGATCCGTTTTCCTCCTTCCCGGGGGATCAGTTGGTAACGCTCGCCACGAAACCGGCCCATCTACTACGTTTAACCCGATACCCCTGACCATAACCGCGTTTTACGAAAAACCGCAAGCGTTCTACCTGCGGTTTTTATTTCGCATTACTTGCCATGGTTGAGGGCAGCGGCTTAAACGTAGTAGATGGGCCCATTTCGTGGCAGACGGGTCACGCGGCAGCCCTCGCAAGGCCAAAATGGTCCGTTTTCCTCCGTCCACGGGAGTTAAAGGGCTGTTACGGATATGGTGCTATTTCAAAACTATGCCGGATTACGGGGCTAAAGTCGGGATCCTCATCCATACCTTCATTTTTTGAAAAACGGTAGGCTATCTACCTGCGGTTTTGTTTTTGCGATTTTCTGTATGGTCGGAGGTTCGCTATCCAGCCCCGTAATCCGGCATAGTTTTGTTCACGGCGACCTAACCGCGCGTCTACGCGCGGGGCCGGTGGGGCATTTTTGCCCCACCGGCCCCTATTCCAGCGCTATTCCGGCTTGGTTTCTACCGTGGGAGTCTTGTCCGCCGCAACCGGGGTGCGGGCGGTATCCATACTCAAGCAAT